>JAQQAM010000207.1 GCA_028532905.1 Spirochaetales bacterium | reverse complement strand
GCTTGGGCGTCCCGAGCTTCTCCCGGATCGCGATCCCCGTCGAGGCGCAGCCGATCGTCGGCAGGCCCAACCCGACCAGAACCATGAACAACACCATCGTCATCCTCAGGAAAGTCCAGAGAAGTATCCGGAAGCTGGGTGAAGGTATTCAGTTTCGTACTGATCACATTCAATTTATCTTCAAAACGATAGGCAATTCCCTGTGCCTCATGAATGACCCTTTCAACAGCTTGAGTTTCATAAACGCGTACAGACTGACTCATTGTCAGAAAAACCAGTAAAACCATCCCCACAACAGTCAGTAAAGAGATAACAAGAATAAGTCTCTGCTGTATTTTATGTCTTTTACCGCTCATGATTGCCTCCCGGTTGTCTTCACAATTATATGAAAATCGTAAAGGGTGTGCAAAAAATGATGAGAAGAAAAACTCAGGAACCGGCAAACCATAATAAAACTGTTTGTTAAGAAAACGGGAACAGTCCCGGGTATAAATTGATGAGAGAAGGGAAATGTCAGGTCATCTGGGAAGAAGGGATTTTATTCTCTGTTTCTGAACGGACACAGTTTTTACCTTCGTGTTTAGCCCGGTAGAGGTTCTGGTCAGCCTTGGTAAATAAAGATTTGATATCCATATTTTCCAGATCTGATGTACTGTATACACCGAAACTGGCAGTGAGAGTGAAGCTTGTTCCATTCTCAAACCAGAGCAGTGAATTGATCACTTTTCTGAGTCTATCGGCCACCAGAGAACTTTCCTCAACGGACGTTTCAGGACAGAGTATACAGAATTCCTCCCCTCCGTAACGGCCGAAAAGTTCAGAGGCTCTCAGTTCCTTCTGAACTGCCCTGGCAACACGGACAAGGACCCTGTCTCCCACCGGATGACCGTAGGAATCATTGATTTTTTTAAAGTCATCCAGATCAAACATAATCATAGACAGACTGTTTCTACCCCGTCTGGCCATTTCAATCTCTCTGTTTGACAGTTCTGTAAAATATCTTCTGTTGTATATCCCAGTGAGGCCGTCTTTAAAAGCCAGACTTTCCAGATTTTTCATCAGCCTGACATGTTCAGTATTCTCATTGATCAGAACGACATAACCTTCAATATGTTCTGCATTACTCTGGATGGGAGCCAATGAATACTTATAGTGACGCTTATTTTGCTCATACTGAAAAACAGTATCAGCTTGAAAAGAGTTAGCTCTTATATGCTGGATTAGATCAGATGCAAAATCACATTCCCCGGGTAACAGACAGCCCGTCTCAAAACTGTTCAAAAGTGCAGAGTTGCGTCCTGAGGCATTGATATCCCTGACAACCAAATCTTTATCTATGATAATCAGATAATCATGAATCGTATCAACTGCATATTCCCGGGCAATTCTGACCAGATTAAACATCTTAAAATGAAATAAGGCCAGTGCCAGGAGTATACCGCTTATGAGAAAGGCAAAGGGCTGGGTATCCAGTCCGTTAAAGGTACTGCGCCCCGGATTGACAGCGGCACTGACAGTTGGAAGAAGACCTGCAATTAAAATCAGAATAGTCTGCTTTCTAATGGTATTATTGCTTTTCAAAAAATGAATCAGCAGCAGAACCTCAGCAAACAGGGATGTGGCAATAAGAAATGCCAGCTGAAAAATATAAACAATACCCGGCTCATAGTGAATGATGGGGAAATAAGCCCCCTGAACAACAGTATAGCTTTTGTAGATGAATGTATGCCGGTCATTGGTGAAGGCAAAACAACCAATAATCAGAGGGATAATAAAAAGGGGAAGTGTTCTCAGCACAGAGGATTCTTTTCTCCTGATAAACCTGACAGCAAACAGGAAAAAAGCCGGGGCAGTAAAGCTGGCCCAGAAAACCTCAAATTTAAGTACATCAATAATTCTTGATTCGGTTGTTGCATTCATCTCCAGGGCATAGGCAAGACTGTAAAATGAAACAGAGAGCATAAAGAAAGCAAATTCTACAGCGCCATGAACCTGTTTTCTCTGAAGGGCATAGGCTGACAGATACAGAAGGAGAGTACTGGAAAATAGTATTGTAACAGCCCAGGATACAGAGACTTCTGCAAACAGCAATCTGTCATTCTCCTTTTTTTAAATACGACACTGAGTCAATATAACATAAATCAACGTATGTTTACAATATATTTCAGCATCAGTTTAGATTTCAATAATGATATTAACATTACTATTGATAAAAAATCCAATGGTATCTGCGTCCTTAGTTTAATTTATTAAACAAACCCGTAAGAACAGTCTCTCATCATAAGAGATTGAGAATAAATTAATACTATTCTGAAATTTTGTTATTCAGATTTCCTGCTGAAGGTGACAGAATTCTCTTCACCCTTCAGAAGTCTTTTAATATTCTTTCTGTGCAGAAAGGTTACCAGTACCGGAATGATAAGAAAAAAAAGCAGAGTAAACCATGGCATTTCATACTGTCTCAACATCTGATAAACAATATAAAACAGGAGAAGCCCCCAGGCCGTGATCAGGGAAGCCAGAGAAATATAGTGAGACAAGACTGCTGTAATCAAAAAAACGGCAAGACAGAAAGGAACAGCCGGTGGAAAAAAAGCAGAAATTCCCCCCGCTGCGGCGGCGACAGCCTTCCCTCCTCTGAACTGTGTCCAGACAGGGAAAACATGCCCTGCCATAACAAAAAGGATCATTAAGATGCTCACAAGATCTTTATTGGCCTCAACACCAAAGAAAACGATCAGCTCTTCACTGAAAAACACAGGTATAAAGGCTTTTAGAAAATCAATAAGAAGTACAGGAACAGCCGCTGATGCACCCAGCTCTCTGTATACATTTGTAGCTCCGGCATTACCGCTTCCCAAAGATCTTATATCCTGTCCTGCAGCGATATAAGTGATTATCACTGCAGAAGGAAAGGAACCAGCCAGATAGGATAAGAGCAGCAGATAAATCAACTTTACTGGTTCTCCTTTCTATGAGGCATGGGAACAAGAAGACTGGTCCGGTCTCTGTATCTGATATAATCCGGGTTACTGCCGTATTTTTTTTCTGCGCTTTTTTCCAGAAGAGGAATACCACTGACAAACAGCAACAGCAGTGTAATTGAAACAGGTCCTGCAGCAGTCAGTAGATTCCATCCGCTTAAACCAGGAAGAACTACGATAAACAACCCCCACCAGACAAGGATTTCTCCAAAATAATTGGGATGCCTTGAATATTTCCACAAACCTTTATCCATCCATTTCCCCTTATTCTGTTCTTGTGACTTAAAGCGGAATTTTTGAACATCACTGACAATCTCAATAATAAATCCTGTGAGAAAAATAATAAATCCAAAAATCACCAGTCCTGCAGGCAGGTCTATATTTCGGGATATGAGAAATAAAGTATAAGGCATCATTATAATCCAGACCGCTGTGGTTTGCAGAATCCAGAAGCGGATCAGGTTAGCAGGATTGTTTCTTTTGTCATCAAAACGGTCATCCGTTTTAGTAATAAGAATTCTCTTTAACAGATAAGATCCCAGGCGGATGGCCCAGAGAAGAATGGAACCCATTAGAAGAATCTGAATCAGTGAATACCCCTTTCCGGCACTGAAAAGGAGAACCGGAGCCAGAACAGCAAAGGTCAGACTATAGGACAAATCTGTTACTTTATCTGTTTTGAAGATCAGGGCAATTAAAAAAAAGGAAAAGTTAATAATAATACTGAACACTAACGATGCCCAGATGGGAAAGGTATTAACGAAATCGATCATTGTTTATCTCCACATTGTAGTTCATACGACTGTAGAATTCTATTCTACAGCTCTTTCTTTAAGAATAATTACTATTTGCAATATTTTCAAATATTTCTTGTTTTAATATTTCTTTTTGTTATACTATCTAATATGCATAGTGTTTTTGGAAAAAACTTACTCTTTTACAGAAAAGACTCAGGAATGACTCAAAAGGAACTGGCAGAGAAAGTCGGTGTTCAACAGGTCACTATTGCCAATTATGAAAGGGGGACACGTTTCCCCGGTGAAGATTTGATATACAGTCTGGCTAGAGCTCTCAGTATTTCCGTCAGTCTTCTGTTCACAGACAAATCTGCTCCCGCCGGAGCAGATAAAAACGTTGAATCCTTCAGTCTGCAAAAAATATTGAAACTGCTTGAACATCAGGATGTTTCCAGAGCAACAGCCTATATAAGAGCCTGGAAACAGGATTCGGGATTAACCCTGGAAGAGACATACACAGGAATCATTATTCCTGTTTTGAAAGAAACAGGACGCTTATGGGAATCTGGAGTGCTCTCAGTCTCCGAAGAACACCTGATCAGCCTGAAAATGAGAGAAATCATTTCAGTACTGGCTGACGATGAAACAGAAAACAGAAAGCTGCCATCCCCTGCCCCCAGGTGGATAGGACTCTGTGCTCCCTCTGATCATCACGATCTTGTTCTTTTCATGCTGTATGAGCTGCTCAGAACTGAAGGATGGGAAGCGGCTTTTCTGGGAACTGATATCCCTCTCAGAGATCTTGAAGATATGATTAAAAGCTTCAAACCGGATGCCATAACAATCTCATGCTCCATGATTATCCATAAAAATGGTCTGGAAAGTTATCTTGAACATCTGGAAACAATGAATCTTTCCGAAACAGTCATATCCCTGGGAGGCAGAGGCGTTGATGCAGATTTGTTACAGAAATTTCCATCGGTACTGCACTGTTCAGAGACATTAAAAGATGGTTTTAAAGCAATAATTAATGGAAACAAACAGATGTAAATAGACATACTTATAACATCTGATTTTAAAAAGGACTGGATGAGAGGTTATTAAATGAGTACGACTTTGATGAACGGCTACCAGATTTATCACGGATTTCTGTCCGGATTTATGAATATTAATAATGACAGACAATATTTGAATAAAATAAATGTTTTCCCTGTTGCCGACGGAGATACGGGAAACAATATGGTCAGAACCATTTCGATGATTGTAAAACGACTGGAATCATCCAGATCTGCATCGGCTGTATTAAGCGATATTGCCCGTATTTCTCTATACAGTGCCAGGGGAAACTCCGGCATGATCTTCTCCCAGTATCTGAACGGGCTGGCTTTGTATACAGCCGGAAAAGATAAACTGACTCTGGAAGACTTCGGACAGGCAGCACAGAAATCGGTATCTCTGGCTTATGAATCAATAGATAATCCAGTCGAAGGAACCATGCTGACCGTTCTGAAAGCCTGGTCAGAGTCAATATATCAGGGGAGTATGGAAAAGCGGAATCCTGATGATATTTTCCACAGAGCCTTTAAGAGAGCCAGTACAGTACTTGAGAAAACCAGAGACCAGCTCCAGGTTTTAAAGGAGAACAATGTTCTTGATGCCGGAGCCTCCGGATTTGTCTCCTTCTTGAAAGGAATGGAGAATCTCAGATTTTCAGGACCCGTTCCTCTTTCATTAAGAAAAAATGTAATAGACAGCAGTGACAGGGGAACAGCGTCCCCGGTGATCAGCCGGCATAAAGCCACAGAAAAACCACAATACCGCTACTGTACGGAGATGCTCCTCAACACAAAAACAGCCCATCGGAATAAATTAAGAAAGGATCTGATTCAATTGGGAGACTCTCTGATTATCAATGAGGGACTGGACAGAACCAGGATTCATATACATACAAACTGTCCCCATGAAGTGGCAACCCGATTAAAGAAATACGGCACCCTATCTGAACAGAAGGCGGATGATATGATCCGGCAGGAGCAGGTTGTGAACAATCGAAAAAGTTCTATTGCGGTTCTAACCGATTCCATAGCCGATATACCTCAGGAGATTCTGGATACAGAACAGATTCATGTTCTCAATCATAAACTGAGCTGGGGGGAGGATGAGTTCCTGGACCGGGTGACCATAACTCCTGAACAGTTTTACAGAGAACAAAGCCGCCGGAAAGAATTCCCCGGAAGTTCACTTCCGGATGCAGAAAGGGTTAAAGCGGTCTATCAGTATCTAACCGATTACTATGACGGGATCATTGTCCTTCCTGTAGCAAAATCATTGAGCGGCACCTGGAATCAGATGACAAAAACAGCTGAGCCCTATAACAGCCGGGAGAAAAAAATAGCTGTGATTGATACATGCCTGAACTCTGCCGCCCAAGGGCTTCTGGTCAGGGAAATTGCCAGACAGGCAAATGAAGGAAAATCTCTGAAAGAACTCACAGAATCTGCAGAAGTACTGAAAAGGAAGATACACATTTATGTAAGTGTCAGTACTTTCAAATATATGGTGAAAGGGGGAAGAGTCAGCCCCATGAAGGGATATCTGGCTGCCTTCCTTCATTTGAAGCCCATTGTTACGTTGAATGCTGTGGGAAAAGGAACTGCCTTTGATAAAGCCTTTACCAGAAAGGGACTATTGAAGAAAATCAGTGGGATAATATCTGAAACAGCCCGAATTAAAGGCATCCGCTCTTATGCTGTCGTCCATGCTGCAGATCCTGCAAAAGCAGAACAGTTTGCCCGCTCCATCGAACAGGCAACAGGACTGGCACCCGACTATATGAGTTCCATATCTCCTATTGTTGGTATGCATTCCGGTCAGGGAGCTATTGCTGTTGCCGTAATCACCGGCTGATTATCTCTTCACGAAGAAGGAGCAGCTGATTCATTAACTCCATAATACTCCTGCTGAGTTTGGTCCGTTCGGAACTGCTGAAAAACTGGGCAGAACTGCCCCCCAGAAAAAGGGAACAGGAATCAGGAAGTTTGCTGTGAAGAATATCAAGGTCTCTTTTAACCTGTACAGGACTACCGGGAAAGACGATACTCAGGATCAGAACAGAAGCCTGTGTTTTGCTGACTATATTAATCAGTTCTTCAGGAGGTATGTCTGATCCCAGATACAGTACGTGGAAACCGGCTGCTGCCGCGGCAACAGCTGCTGCAGCCGCTCCAATATCATGGACCTGTCCGGAAGGTGTAGAGACAACAGCATAGGGATTGTCGCGATTCTTCTGGTAACTCTGAAATTTGGCACTCAAAAAGGATTTCACTGTTTCTGAGGCAAAATGCTCCTGATAAATCTGCCATTCCCCCTGGTTCCATCCTTCACCTACCCGCGTCAGAAAAGCCAGCAGAACTTCATCTATGGCCTGAATAAGACCCTTCTCAATAACAGCTGATTCAAAAATATTCTCAAGAAGAGAACTGTCCAGATCCTCCAGAGCATGAAAACAAAGGGATAAATAATCTGAGCCCTTTTTCTGCATCTGTTTTTTTTCTTTTAGGAGAGCTGATATCTCATCATTGCTCATGCCACTGAGCTGTCCGATACGGAAGCCTTTATCCACTCCCTGTCCCAGGGTTCTGAGCCGGATTATATCTTCATCAGTATACTGCCTCTGGTTGCCCTCACTGCGTGTCGGTTTAACAACCCCATACCTGTTCTCCCAGGTTCGGATCAATAGAGGCGTGAGACCGCTCAGCTGGGCGGCCATTCTTATGGAATATCTTTTGGTCATATATTCAAGATCCTCCATTTTCCTTCTTTGATCAAGTATTTTTCACTTTTTTTCAATTTTTGCATAATTTTATTTGCATTTTTATTATACATTGATTATACATAATATTATACAAAAATCCTAAGGTATAAAGCCTAAGGACATATTAGTAATCATCTATGAGGCAGCATGACTGCTTCAAAAGAGAATAGGAGTTTTTTATGAAAAAGAGTTTAGCCGTATTAGCCGTTCTGACAGCATTTGTATTTATATCCTGTGCCACCACAGCGGAAGAAGAAATGATGAAACCCAGTATAGCAGAAATAGCCTCCGGAGATGAGCGGTTTGAAACACTTGTCGCAGCCCTTGATGCAGCAGGGCTTGTGGAGACCTTAAGCGGAGAAGGAGCGTTCACTGTATTTGCTCCCACAGACGATGCTTTTGCCAAATTGCCTGAGGGAACAGTAGAAGCCCTTCTGGAAGATATTCCAACTCTTACAGACATTCTTCTTTATCATGTAGTGGACGGAGTTGTTATGGCAGAAGATGTAGTGAACATCAGCTCTGCAACTGCACTGAACGAAAAAGAGTTTATGGTTAAGGTAGACATGGGAAAGGTTTATATCAATGAAGCCCAGGTCATCATAACCGATATCGAAGCCTCCAACGGTGTTATACATGTAATTGATTCAGTTATTCTTCCCCCCATGTAAACCCCGATAATATATAGTTCGATAAAAACCATCTCCTGAGGGGGATGGTTTTTTTGGGAGCAGATAATAGTTTTGAGGAGAAAAGGTATAAGGTTCAGTCTTCCCTATGGTCAACAATATGCGCCATTTCAATCAAATCCATGGGAAACTGAACATCCAGCTGTCTGGCCATATCCATATTGAGGAAGATTCTTGCCTTCTGGTTTCTTACCACAGGAATAGAGGAAGGACTTTCACCATCCAGTATCCGCATTGCAGTAGAGGCGGCATATTCACCCTGTTCTTCAGCTTCCAGAGAAAAAGAGAGAAGAACCCAACTGCTTGTCCACTGATCCCATGAGCCTGTGGGAATCCGTGTATTCTCATTTAGAAAGGTTGCATAAGGCTCTGTATTTCCATCCCAGTCTTCCAGTGCGATGGGATAACCCACAAGAATCATATCCACCTGTTTCTGCAGAGTCAAAAAATCGTCTTTCCATTCACTGAATGAGGTAGGAAATTTTTTCTGTATTCCGGTCTGCAGAAGAGATTCATAGTGTTCCGACTCTTTTAGTGAGGTGGTTGAATGGTCACGGATATAACCGATCCTGTCTCCTTTACCATAGCGCTTCAGTTCTTCAACCATTTTGTCTATAAGGTTAACTTCAATCATTCCTGTAATATGCTGTGTTGGAAAACCATAAACAGAAGCATCCCAGTTGATTCCGCAGAAAACAATAGGAATATCAGATTCCATCAGATAGGGGACAACAAGATATTTGGCGGCATTGTCATCACTGGTGATAATCACATCAGGTTTCCACTCTTCTATCAGTGCCAGTGCGTCTAATGCGGCCTTCTGTATATGCACCTGTTCCGGATATCTTTTGGTCTCCATATGAAATATACGCAAGTCATACAAACTTTTGCTGTTATCCAGTTCTCCAGACTCATCTCTGGTGATATCAAGAGTATTCAGAATGCCTCGTGTGATGCCCTGTATCCAGGGGTAATCAAGATTGTAGGAGTCAACATAGAGTATCTTTTCTTTTTGAACCGGAACTGCTGTTGTTTCTACGGCCTCAGGTTCATCTGTATTCTGCCTGAAGCAGGATATAAGACTGAATCCTGTAAGGATGAGCATTACAGCAGCCTGAAGTAAACGCTTATGCAACACCATTAATACCTCTCTTTTAAATCTTAATAAAAGTGAGTAAATCCTGTCCGGAAATAATGAAAACAACTATCTTTTATTATACAGCCGACTTTTCTATTTTTCCTGCCGGCTGGTACTATAGCTTAAAGCTTAAACCCTGAAATAACCTCTTCCAGTTTATTCCCCAGGGTCATACCTTCCCCGGACAGCTCTTTTAATCCGGACATAACCTCGTAAATCATGGTATTGGATTCCAGCTGTTCTCTGGTGAGGCTCTGAATATGGGCACATTGATCCACAAAGCTCTGTATATTCCTGTTCAGCTGATCATTGCCGGAAACCTGAGAGGTGGTTTCCTGCTCAATAACAACAGATGTATCCACCACCTTTGTTACGGCATTCAGCAGTTCGGCAGTACCGTTTTTCTGCTCATCCATTGCCGCAGCTATTTCCCGGGACAGAACCGAAGAATGTTCTGTTTCACTGAGAATGAGATCGAGGATATCTCCGGCCGATCTGGTATGGGCCACCCCCTGACCGACCTTCTCGTTCAGCAGCTTGATATTACCGGCAATTTCTCCTGTATTCAGAGAACTGGACCCCGCCAGTTTTCTCACTTCATCCGCAACTACGGCAAAACCTTTTCCCGCATCACCGGCATGAGCCGCTTCAATGGCGGCATTCATAGACAGAAGGTTGGTCTGAGCGGCAATGGCACTGACAATTCTGACCAGTTCATTTGTCTTCTCTGCTGTTTCGTGAATCTCTTCAATAGACCCGATGGATGTACTGACCGCCTCACTCCCCTTCTGTATGGTCTGTCCCAGCTGATCTGCAATATCCCTGGCTTTCCCGGTATTCTCAGTAACAGATTCGATATTAGCCGTCATCTCTTCAATTGTGGCCGAAGTATTTTCCACAAAAGCCCTGTGCTCCGCCATCAGACTGGAGATCCGCTCAAAGCCTTTGAGCATCTCTGCCAGATTCTGCCCCGTATCATTAACCATCACTTTCTGCTCGGCCAGAAATTCTTCAACCTCATGGGATGAATCGAGTATGCTCTTGATCCTGGTTCTGGCGGTTTCTATGGAATCATCAATTTTGCGGGAGATGTTCTCCACATCCCCGGCGGCAGCCGCCACAGAACTGAAAGAGCTGTGGAGTTTGGTCATAAGCTTATTGATCTCTTCCACAATTAGTCCTGTCTGGTCAAAATTGATTAACACCAGGCTTCCTGACAGGTCTCCGCCGCTCTTGTTTAGATCTTTCAGTTTATTTGTCAGAAACCGGAGCTGCCGTCTGTCTTCTTTCCGGCTCAGTTGAATCAATGAAACGGCTATTACAGTCATGACAACAAGAAGCAGGATGACGGAAGCATTGAAGCTGATGCCGTTTTCCTTATCAGAAAGGACATAATACCGGGTGCTCCAGACCGTAAATAGCAGGGTCGTTAAAGTGGAACACAAGGCAATAATTGTATTTTTATAGATGATAAAATAGTCCACTTCTTTATCATTTCTGCTTGTGATTTTCAGCAGGCTTTTTACTGGGATGAACAGTATATTCATGGTGAGAGCCGTAAATAAGGCGCCATTCAGTCCTGCCAGAACAGAAAGGACCAGACTCCAGAAAAAGGGAACGCCTCCGGGAGAGTTCCAGCCGTAGGCTGCGTAGAAAGCAATATTGGATAGAATCCAGAGTCCGCAGTGTGTAACGATCAGAACCCAGGGAACCGCAAGAGTGGCTCTTCTGGCTTTTTCATAATCTTTGCCTTTTATAACATAGTTGAACAGAGGCTTCAGCATTCTGGTCAGAATCAGTGACAGAATAATCAGAGCGATAAGATATAAACCGTATATGCTTGGTTTTATGGAGAGGATCAGCCTTCTGACAAGACCGCCGTCTGCAGCCTCCGCCGGATTGTAGATCTGCATCAGACTTTGGGAGAGTTGGACAAAAAAGACAGGGAATGCAATATTGACAAAAATAATCTTCAATATAAGAGATTTACCGTTAAAGTTCTGAGTCACCTGAATATCCTGATTATAAGATTTGACTACAATATACCAGCAATAATGAATACCAGCAAATTAAAAGAATTTCATATATTGCTGTTTGTTCTGTCAATCTGATACAGAGAGAAGTCCCTGTCCCAAAGATCTTGCTGCGTTCATAGCCTCCCCGTCCTGGAGGATTTCTCCTTTCCTGTATGCCGTTCCCGGAACAGAGCCGGTGAATTTCATATTCAGATAGGAAAAGGATCTTTTAAACATCTCTATGGCGGGTTCGCAGTCACCAGGACCGTCTGCCGCGGGAGTCACAACCAGAGCCTGCTTACCTGTCAGTTTATGGTTGTCTGCATAGGGCCGCAGACGGTCAATCACCGTTTTTATCTGGGCAGACGGTCCGAACCAGTAAATCGGAGTACCGAAAATGATGACATCTGCAGCATCCAGTTTCTCATACACACTCTGCATATCATCCTTCAACACACAAAGATGGTTTCCTTTTTTACAGGCATCACAGGCAATACAGGGACTGATTTTCATATATGACGGTGAAATCAAATCAAAAGAATGCCCCTCACCGGGAACTGATTCCATAATGGTCCGCAGCAGAATTTCCGTATTGCCCTTTTTCCGGGGACTTCCGTTTATTGCCAGAATATTCATAAAAAGAATCCTAACTCTGTGAGACAGCATCGTCAATAATTATCGTCCTCGACAAAAGTAATCTCACTGCAGCTGAGAGAAGAAGAATTTCCCATTAAATAAGGACTTAACAGAAAATGCTGAGTTTGCATAATCATTACAATATGCCTAAACTTTATTAAAGACTGTCCTCCGTTTTAGGAATTAATTTCAGGCAGCATCAGAAAGTGTTAAAAGCAGGTATGAAATGGATAAAATCAAAGTTGGTGTCAGCAGCTGTCTTCTGGGAAACAAGGTTCGTTTCAACAGTCAGCACAAACTGGATCACTATATAGCAGATGTTCTGGGTCAGTGGTTTGATTTTGTTCCGGTTTGTCCGGAAGTGGAATGCGGACTGCCTGTTCCCAGAGAAACCATGCGGCTTGTGGGGAACCGTGAACAACAGAAGCTGATGACGTCCCTGACCGGCATTGACCATACGGAAAAGATGGAAAAATGGATTCAGAAGAAACTCCCGGAGTTGGAACAGGAGAATCTGATGGCCTTTATTTTCAAGACAAAGAGTCCCTCCAGCGGTATGAGAAAGGTTAAAATCTATAACGAAAAAGGAAACCCTGTCAGCTATGACGGGGAGGGCCTGTTTGCAAAAGCCTTTATGCAGAGGTTTCCCGATATACCTGTTGAGGATGAAGGCCGGCTGAAAGACAACGGCATAAGGGAACAGTTTATTGAATCCATTTTTATTCTGGACCGTTGGCGCCAGGCTGTCTCTGAAAGGAAAAGCAGCAGTATTGTTGAGTTCCATACCAGACATAAATACACCTTCATGGCTCACAGTCCCGAATTCTTGAAAGCTATGGGTAAACTGACCGCTGCTGCAGGTAATCTGGATATCAATACACTCATACAGGAATACAGAAAACAGTTGAATAATTTGCTGCGTGAAAAGAAAACCAAAAAGACCAATTACAATGTCCTTCTGCATATTCTGGGGTATTTCAAAAAAAACCTGACTCCAGAGGAAAAGCAGGAGCTTCTCAGGGAATGCGAGCTCTATTACAACGGCTACTCTCCTCTTATTGTTCCCTTAACCCTCCTCAGGCACTATACTGGGAAATATAAAGAATCCTATCTTATAAAGCAGTATTTTCTGAATCCCCACCCGGCAGAGCTGGGCTTACTGAATCATATTTAATAACAGCTTGTATGAAGGGCAGAGGCTTTCAGGTAATGAGAATTAATTTTAGAAACAACTGGTTTATCTTCTTTATCATTATGTTTTTTATGCTTTGTCTGTATATCTATGCGTCCTACTCAGTCTGGCAGGAGACTGCTGAGGGACACAGAATTGCCAATGAAAACAGAACCCGTCTGATTGCCAAATCCACGGAAGGTTTTTTGTACCAGGTAGAAATTATCCAGGAACTTATCGAAGAAACGCTGAGAATAAGAGAAAAAAACTGGACCCTGTCAGAAATAAAAACCCTCTTTGATAAAACAATTTCCATGAATGAGGCGATTCACGCCCTGGCTCTTATAAGTCCTGAAGGAGAATTTCTGATCAGCAGTCTGGATGAGACACCAGAAAAAAGACCAAATCTCCTGGAGAATGAGACGACCAGAGAGACCTTTCTCGAAACCCTTGCCAGCGAATCATTAGTAATGGGAAGAACCTATCTGCTGGCTTTATCTGATGATTTTATCTTTCCAGTCAGACAGACTCTTTTCGATCCTGCGGGAAACCCTGCAGCTGTTCTGACTCTTGCAGTTCATGCCCAAGAAATTGCTTTTATAGATGATGATATTCTGAACTCCGGCCTGGACAGTATCCATATTCTCAGAAGTAAAGACAGATATCCGCTGATCTTCATCAGCAACGATGAAAGTCTGAAACTCAGTGATGTCTATAATACCCCCATACCGGAAGAGGTTTACCGGGATTCCCTGAGCAGAATGGAACGATCTTCCGGTCTGCCAATCGAAAAAATCATGGATGAAGAGCGGATTGTCAGTTTCAGAACCACATCAGCCATAGACGGACAATCCTATCTGATCTCCAGCCGCTATCTGAACCGTTATGAACTCTGGGTAAATTCCTATTTACGCTACGACAGAATAACTAAGGAAGCAACAAGAGATTCCCTGTGGTACCTGGTCTTTTTTATGGGAACAGCCCTGATTCTGTATCTACTTTTCCTCTACATATACAGAATTGAAAAAAGAAAGAAGGAAGACCTGGAACACAGGGCCAGTCACGACAACCTGACAGAGCTCCATAACAGAGACAGTCTGTATCTCATGTATGATGACTGGAGACAGAACAACAGCTCCCATGCAGCTCTGCTGATTGATATTGATAATTTCAGCTATATCAACGACAGCTTCGGACACCGGGCCGGTGATACCGTGATAAAGGCTATTGCCAAAAGCCTGAGGAGTGTTATTGAAGACGGGGACAGTTTATTCCGGGTGGATGGTGATGAGTTTGTTCTTCTGACTCCCAGGGTGGATAATCTGGAGGGATTCTGCACCCGTATTCAGAAAGAATTATCCCTGCTGGATCCCCTGAGATACTCCAGAGTGACGATTTCCACCAGTATTGGAATCTGTCTGTATCCCCAGGATGCGTCTGATATTGAAGAGATTCTGATTCATTCCAATATCTCACTGACCGAGGCAAAGAAGAAAAAAAACAGCTTCTGTTTCTTCTCAGAATCCATGAAAGCGGAGTTCCTGAGAAAGATTGAACTGGAGAAAGAAATAGATACAGGTCTGCTCCATGATGAGTTTTCAATAGTGTATCAGCCCCAGATGAAAATTGATAATACAATGCGGGGAGTAGAAGCACTGCTGCGGTGGAACAACGGACGTTTTGGTTTTATTCCTCCTGATGTTTTTATCCCGATTGTTGAGGCATCCGGCAAGATGAATAAAGTGGGAGACTTCCTCATAAGAAGGGCTCTGACTGAAATCTGTTCTGTTCAGCAGAAAACAGGAAAACTCTTTAATCTGGCTCTGAATATTTCTGTTATGCAGTTTATGGAAAAAGATTTTGCAAACAGTTTTATCTCCCTGGTAAAGGAGTTTGACTTACCCGCCGGGCTTATAACTCTTGAAGTGACAGAGAGTGTTTTTATCAATGAGCTGGATTATGTAGTCAGCCAACTGGACCGATTAATAGAAAAAGGCTTTACCATTTCCATGGATGATTTCGGAACCGGTTATTCCTCCCTCTCCATGCTGAGAAAGATTCCTATCGATGAACTCAAAATCGATAAAACTTTTGTTGATGATATCAATTCAGACGAATCTGCCCAGCACATGGTACGGACTATAATCTCAATAGGAAAGATTCTGGAGTATAAGACCATACTGGCAGAAGGGGTTGAGAATGAAGATCAGCTGCAGTTGCTCCACAGTTTCGGCTGTGACAGCTACCAGGGATATCATTTTTCAAAGCCCCTTCCTGAAAACGATCTGCTGGAATATGTGAAAAGCCATCAGACAGGCAGAAAGAAAAGAGACTGAAGGATAATTTCGGCCAGTTTAAAACCTGATTGTACAGGGGTCTCTATTCTTTCAGGAGAGACCGCATTTCATCCAGGATTCTCTTCATCTCCTGTCTGTCTCTGGAGTGACCTATGATTGTACTGTCATCCAGACCGCACTCGTTTTGAAGATATTCCTTTACCCGGCTGCCGCAGAACTGCCCCTGACAGGGTCCCATGCCGGCCCGGGTTCTCCGTTTCACAGCATCAAGAGAACGGATGGGAAGCCCTCTGTTCAGGGCATCCAGAATGACTCGTTCCGGAACCTGTTCACAGCGGCACACCATACGGTCAGGGTTGCCGTACTCCAGTTTAATATTTTCCGTAATGTCACGGGGGTCAGCCAGAGGTCCGGGTCGGCAGATGGCTTTTCTGACCGGATCATAATTCTGTTTTTCCCTCAGGATCAGGCCCCTGGTCTTCAGTATATCTTCAATCTTAAGAGCAATGGCCGGGGAGGATGTCAGCCCGGGAGACTCTATGCCTCCCAGATTAATGAACCCCGACACAGAAGATTCTTCAATGATAAAATCACCCCGGTCCCCGGTGGGCCGAATCCCGGAGAAAATTCGGATAACCTTTGAGGCATCCAGGCCCGGCACCGATCGGAGAGCTGTTTTGAATACCGCCGCCAGAGATTCAGGATCTGTTCCCAGATCACCGGGATCATTAACCTCACGGGCATCAGGCCCCACCAGAAGATTCCCCCAGACAGTCGGGGTCACCAGTATCCCCTTCCCCATCTCCGTGGGCGGTTGAAATATCACAGTTTCCACCGATTCGGCACTGCCTCTGCGAAACAGAAGGTACTGTCCTTTCCGGGGATGAATTGTAAAATTATCCGCTCCGGCCATGGCTGCCACATCCCCACTGGATGCACCGGCTGCATTGATAATCAGAGGGGCAGAAAAAACAGAAGCGCCGCTGTCCACATAAAAAAGAGAGTCCTTCTTCTCTATGGAAATGACCTTTGTATCCAGATGAAGGGAGACACCGTTGTGAACAGCGTTTTCAGCCAGGGCTATGGTAAACTCATAGGGAGAAACGATTCCGGTTTCAGGGCAATACAAAGCTCCCAAAAGATCCGTATTCAGTGACGGGCAGCGGGAGAGAGCCTCCTCAGGGGACAGGATTTCCAGTCCCTCCACTCCATTTTGTTTTCCGTTATCAACCAGTTTTTCAAGGGTAAAAATATCCTTCTTATCAAAAGCGAGGACCAGGGAACCGGTCCTTTTGAACCCGAAGGCCAGCTCCTCTTCCAGTTGATCAAACATTCTGTTTCCCCGGATGCTCAGCTCCCCTTTGAGGGTTCCGGCTTTAGCGGTATATCCGCCGTGTACAATACCCGAGTTAGCCTTACTGGCTCCGGAAGCCACATCGTCGGCGGCTTCCAGAAGAAGAATATTCAGATTATACCGGCTGAGACGGCGGGCAACAGAGCAGCCGATAACACCGGCTCCGATTATAATAATGTCAGCGTTGTGTACAGGAGAAGAGTTTGCTTTATTCATAACCTATACCATAGCTCAGGGAGGCTCAGCTGTCCAATCACAACAGCACTGGAAAAATACCTGTCGGCTCATTATTATATAACTATGACTTCTGAAGAACTGAAAGCCCGTAATTCGGTGGATCTCCTTTTGAGAACAACACAGCAGAATCATCTGGAACTGAGTGTTATGGCCGATCAGAAAGCCAATATCATAATCGCCTTCTGTTCTGTCGTCTTCTCAGTCTCTCTGGCACGGATGAATACGATTGATCTGAACTGGGGATTTCTGACCCTGATGATCAGTTCTGCTGCCGCCATGGTCACGGCCATTCTCACTCTCATCCCCCGGACAAAAGTGAAAAATATCAAGAAGGCCGATCTGAATCCCCTCTTCTTCGGTCACTTCACCCAGTATACAGCCGATGAATACAGGGAGAGGATGAAAGATCTGATTCAAAAGGATGAGCAGGTCTATGAAGCCCTGATTCATGATATCTACCAGAGCGGCCTGGTGCTGAGGAACAGGAAGTACCGGTACCTGAGAATCAGTTATCTGATCTTCTTTGGAGGAATCTGTCTTTCACTCCTTCTCTTTCTGCTGCAGCTTGTTCTGTAACCCGGCAGGAAACAGCATCAGAGAACTCTTGTCTGCCCTGCCCTGTGTTCCACATGAACATAGGGGATTCCCCTCTTTTTGGCATCATGGATATTAAAATTCATAATGGGCGCAAACATAAGTCCGTCTGCAACTGACCGGATAGCTCCTTCGGGGCAGGATTGAGCACATTTCTGGCACATTATACAGGCTGTTCCCCATCGGGGCCGTTCCTTCACAAAGGTAATATTCTGGTTCGGACAGGCTGTAACACAGCTCCGGCACTCCCTGCACAGTACTCTTTTTGACCGGAATGTTCGGGAGTAGAATGTCTGAACATTGAAACGGCTCATAGACATCCGCTCCACTGCATAGGCAAGGGGTGTTTTATCCGGAGGTACAGGAGACGAATGCACTTGATTCTCCAAAGCCCGGGAAATTTCTGAACTGAACACACCGGCAGAAAAAAGCTCTTCCTCTGTGGGAGATTCCGGATTGAACAGATAACCCCGTTTAGTATAACCATACCAGTAATCCGCTCCCCGGCAGGAAAATCCATCCAGAACAACTGCCTCTTTTCCGGACAGAAGCCTGTGAATCTGCCTGAAACTTTTTCCCGGGACTGTACCGTACGTACAGAACCAGAAGGCAGACTTTCCCTTTAACAGGGGTAAGTTCCGGATAAAATCACTGACCAGAAAAGGGAGTCTGTAGAAGAATACGGGAGTACCGATGCCCACGGCATCATATTCATTCAGCTCCGACAGAGAACCTTTTTCAATAGGAATGGTATGCACTGAATGACCGGAAGATTTCAAACCTGCTTCAATTCTGCCGGCCACAGAAATTGTGGCGCCGGACTGGGAAAAGACCGCCAAAAGGATTTTGGCCATAATTTGACCTCCTGAAAAATTTTAGGAGCATCATACAAGAAGGAAAGAACTAAAGTATAATATAACATTAATTCATTTTACAGCCAATATCATAAAAGCCGTCCCGGGCAATAGAAAGGCGTACTTATAATGATTCAAGACTTCAGAAAATCCAGAATCAGGGAATTCACAAGCTCCCTTTTCTCCATATTGGGCATATGTCCCGTATCTTTCAGGATGACAGTCTCCATTCCCGGCAGAATATTCCTGATCCTCTGAATATGCTCTTCCGATACAGACTGATCCTCTGTTCCCCATATGAGAAAGGAGGAACCCGGATGTACTGTTCTGTAGGAGTCAGACAGATCATCCACCATGTTATTCCGGAACAAAGATTTCACCGAACGGGAAAATCCGTAATACCGGGTCTGTTCCCGGAACATCTGTGAATATAAACCAGCCTCTTCAATCCCGGATGAACTGAACAGATCATCAGCTCTGGAACTCAGGATTCCGCTGAGAGCCGTCCCAGCCATCAAGTCACCCAGTACCGGGATACGGACAAGAGTAATGCCGCTGTTATCTTCCGCCATATGGAGTACGGGAGAGATAAAAACGATGCGGTCCACCGCATCAGGATAGGTCTCGGTGAATTTGACAGCCACAGCACCGCCCATGGAATGGACAACAAGATCCACCTTTTCCCAGCCCTGGGAATCAATCAGGTCTTTCAACTGCCTCACATAGAGTTGGGAGTTATACTCTGTCCGGGGTCTGTCCGAAAGGCCTCTGCCGTAATGATTGTAACGAAGGACCCGGTATCCTGCTTCTCCCAGAACCTGATACTGCCCGTCCCAGTCAAAATAGGGAACAGAAAGGCCATGAACCAGAACCACCGGCGTTCCATCTGCCGGACCGGTCAGCTGGTACTCACAAAAACCGTCACTCAGTTGGATAAAATCAGAACCCGATGCCTGTCTGATCCCTTCAGTGAGGGGTCTTTTTTCGGGACTGACGGTAAAAACGATAATCCCTGCCAGGATCAGTACAGAGAACAGGATTCTTCCGGATGTTTTTTTCATAAGGACTCCGCTTTATCAGACTACAGACGTGTTTACTATTCTACTCTCCTTTTATGGAAATACAACAGAAAAAACCGGCTCCCGGCATATAAAGAAACTGAATCCCGGTTATCCATAAGATATTCCCCCATCGGGGGGAAAAACGGGAAAAATCACCTATAGTTACAATATGAGATTATGGACACTCCATCCCCGTTACCTGGATACAAAAGGTCTTGTGGCTCTCTGGAGAGAAGCCCTTCTGGCACAGAAGGTCATTGCAGGACAGACAAAGGGATACACAAAACACCCGCAGCTGATCCGCTTTCTGAATACCGAAGATCCGGCTGCCTCCATAGGAAACTACCTCCTGGAGGTCGCAGTGGAAGCAGACAGAAGGGGTTACAATTTTGACAAAAGTAAAATTTCCGTAACCACTGCCTGTAAAACCATCGATGTGACAAGAGGACAGGTACAATACGAACTGGAACACCTGAAAAGAAAACTGGAAGTCAGAGACAAAGACCGACTGCTGAAACTGAATAAAGAGAAAAAGATACTCGTGAATCCCCTTTTTCAGGAAATAGAGGGGGATGTGGAATCATGGGAAAAGGTGTAGGTTAACCGGGATTTCCAGAGATACAGAAATGCATCAAATACAGGATTTTCAATATAAATGACTCCCGCAACAGTAGATCTCAGCCGCAGTCCCCATGACCAGGTCAAAGCGTTCAGACGATAATCATCCTCCCCTCCTTTTTCCTGAAAGCCCCAGCTGTTCCAACCGGGACCTGTCATCAGAACAGGGGAAATCCTTAAGAAGCTGATATCCGGATTTTTCCGGATAAACTGTTTTGAGAAAAGATTCACAGAAACAGGAATCCAGTCCTTGATCGAGTTCTGAAAGTTCAACCTCCTTTAACAAGGATGTTCCAACTGCTATACTCATGTATAAGTATTTAATAATAAGGGTATCTATGATCACTGGACTTATACGCATGGAGAATAAATTTTATCTTTCTATAGTTTTTTTTATCTTATCTGTCAGCTTTGCCTTAACGGCTCAAAGCGGTACAGAGGGCATGGGGCAGCGGATCACATCTGTAAATTTGGAAAGCGGCCGGAAGGAAAACAGAGACATTGAACTGGAATATGACAGTGAAGACAGACTGGTCCGTTTCAGGGATGTCCGTAAAAGCAGGAAAAGCCTCGATTGGGAGTTAAGCTATAATACCGCAATGCTGCCTCAGGACTATCGCTATACTGTGGTTTCTCCCGGAAGAAATTATTCAGCCCTTATATCAATGGAATATGAAAACAGTCAGCTTGTGAAATCCTGGTTTAATGGAGAGCTGGAATCATACAGTTATACGGATAAAGGATTACCTGCCGGCAACAGCTGGGATTTTCAATCCGGAAATGCCGGAAAAGTGGAATATACCTACCGAGAGGGAATTCTTCGTCATATTCTGATGAGAAAAGAGAACAGCAATGAGCCTTCCAGCATTACAAATCTGGATTTTTTCTATGATGAATCCGGACGTGTAATGAGGATGGAAGAAACCAGATTTGATCTGAAGGACTCATTAAAAAATATCAATACCTACTCTTTGAACTATGATGATTCCGGGAATCTGACGAGTCTCATTTTTAAAGGGAAGACCTTCCGGGAATCTTTTCAGTTTCTCTATAACTCAGACGGCCGGCTTATCACCATAGAGCATGATGACGGAGAAAGTATAACAATCATGTCATTTCACTATGGACCGGGATATGGTCATGACCCTGTCAGTCCCTATTTTAGAAACTACGCCTTTCTGCTGGAATCAGTTCCTGAGGAGATTCTCTTTCCCTTCACACTGTTTTTTATAATAACCAGTTATTAATAAGGGTGACCCCATGTTGAGTGCCATTGCTGTTTTAACCGGATTTGTTTCGTTCCTGCTGTTTATAATACCGGGAATTATTTTCTTTACTCTATCCCTGAGAAAGATGGGAAAGACAGATATGTCCCGGCCGAAGGGCTGTCTGATCGGTCTGTTATGGATAATCCTGACCATTGCTGCCGGGATAATCCTCATAACGGTTCTGTTTACTGAAGAGGGGTCAGCAGGACCGCCCGAGGTGGAGGACTGGATGAATCTGTACAAGGCTTTTTTTATGATAGGAGCCCTGCCGGGATCTTCAATAATTGTGGGTGGATTCGTATTGCGTCTTCAGACACACATCCATCAGAAAAGATCAGCAGATTGATTGGTAAATGAATTAGCTTTAACTTACTTTAATTTAAATTTCTAATTTTATTAGAAATTTCTTGCATTCTGACAGGACTGTTATATAATTCAAATCAGACACCGTGCCCGGGCACGGTACGAGGAGGATGGTATGACAGATACAAATCAAAGAATTAACTGGTATAAAACTCCCGTAGACAGAGAGGAGTTTCGAAAGCTGACAAAAAGAAGTGACGCCAAAGGGCTGCTCCATATGGGAGGATTTCTCCTGCTTTTCGCCCTGACCCTGTATGGGGCTTTCTATTTCTTCCAGGCTCAGATGTGGATTCCCATGATTGCTGCCGCTTATCTTCATGGAGCCTTCCGCGGGTTCATGGGAATGGAGTCTGCTGTACATGAGCTGTCCCATGGTACGGTCTTTAAAAGCAAGGGACTCAATGCCTTTTTCTACAATCTTTTCAGTTTTCTGTCATGGAACAGTCCTGTGCATTTCAAAGCGAGCCACAGAGCCCATCATCACTACACAATACACAAAGAACATGACAAGGAAGTCTGGGACCTTCCGGTGGGTCTGGGAATTCTTCAGGTACTGGCTATGCTGACTGTAGATATACCCAAAATGGGCAAGTATTTTATCCCTACTTTCGCTCATGCCCTTGGTAAAACCCAAATTGATTATTTCTCATGGAATCCTCTATTTGAAAAAGGGAGTAAAGAAGAAAAAAAGATGATTGCCTGGGCACGGTTTATGATCATCGGACACCTTCTGCTGACAGCTCTGTTTCTGTATTACAAACTATGGATACTGGCCGTTCTGGTCTCTTTCGGATATTTTATCGGAACCTTCTACTCCAAGGGTTGCGGTATGCTCCAGCATAAGGGTCTTCCTTCAGAGATTCCTGACTGGAGAGCCATATGCTACAATACCAACCTGGGTCCCCTTGCCGGTTTCCTTTACTGCAATATGCAGTATCATATAGACCATCATATGTTTGCGGGAGTTCCCTTTTACAATCTGCCGAAGCTGAACAAACTGATCCGCCATGATTTTCCCGAACCTCTGAAAGGATACTGGAGGGGGTTGGCACATGTATTCAGAATTGATAAAAAACAGAAGTCTGACCCGGAATACCGTTACTGGCAGACCCTTCCGGAGGGCGCAGCTCCATTCCGGATGAACTAAGCGGATGAGTGATTCTGCACACTGCCTGACAATCTGAATCTGTCAGGCAGGCTCTGAATGCTGCTGTTAGAAGGAGTTGTATAAGATTGGCTGTTACGATCAGGGAAATTGCTGAAAAGGCCGGAGTCTCCAGAGGAACTGTAGACAGAGCCCTCCATAACAGAGAGGGAGTTAATCCCGATGTAGCCCGCAGAATAAAAGAGATTGCCGCTTCCATGGAGTACCTTCCCAATACGGCGGCAAGGGCGCTTTCCCTTCACAAGGAACCTAAAAAGATTGTCTTTATACTGCCCGATACGGACTCCACATTCTTCAGCTTTATCCAGACAGGTCTGGCTAAGGCACAGGAAGAGTACAGAGAAATGGGCACTCTCATCACAGCAGTTCATATGAACTTCAGAAATATATCAGCCGTTACAGAACAGCTGGATTCTCTTATGAGCGAGGGCATTGCAGGGCTGATTATTACCGGGCCTGATGTTCCGGAACTCAGGGAGAAACTGAACAGCATGGCAGAGAAAGGGATTCCCTTTATTACCTACAATTCTGATATTCAAAGTGACAAAGGACTCTGCTATGTAGGACAGGACTTGTACAAAGGGGGCAAGGTGGCAGCAGATCTGATGCATAAACTAACTCCCTGTCCGTCACTTGTTCTGGCTGTGGCCGGAAAGTCCGATTTTAAGGCTCATACAGAAAGAATAACCGGCTTTGTTGACGGAATGAAGGAATACTCAAAGGACTATGACATACGGATTATCGAAGGTTACAATCCATACAAAAGAGATACTTTTTCCGCGGTGCTCGCCGATCCCGAAGTGAAACAGCATGTAAAGGGGATATTTATTTCTACTGGAAAGGTTGCCGCTACCATGGAAGCCGTAAAACAGAGTGGTCTTCTCGGAAAAGTCCGGGTTATCTGCAATGATGAGATTCCCGAAGTCATAAAAGGTCTCAAGAAAGGGTATATCGATTTCACCATATGCCAGGATCCCGTTAATCAGGGCTATCTGCCGGTAAAAATTATGGTACAGCATCTGATGGGTCATCCCAGTACCCCGGATAAATGGATAAAATCTCCGGTGGAAATTAAAACTGTTCATAATATAGATTGAACCCGTCATTTTTTAAGCATAAAATGAATTTAAATATATTTTATCATTTTTTTCCCTGGTCAATTTACCTTAGGAAAACAATAATATATTATTGATGGTATTGTTTTATTCCGTCGTTTATCAGTGTTCGGGTAAGACAGGATTTAATAATTTAAAACAATCGGGGTAAATTTTGCTGAGTACAGGCAATAAATCTGTAAAAAACACGCTTTTCAGAAGCAGTGTCCTCTTTTCCACACTTACAGTGCTTATGATGGGGGTTATCTTTTCATTTATCCTGTTCAAACAGAAAATCTCAGCGGTCAGTCAGATCATTGAAGACAGAAACAGTTACCTGAATAACTTTATGGACAATTTCCTCAGGGAGACTAAAAATACAATTGATTTTCTCTCAAGTATGGAAATTATTATTTATGGGGAAAAAGGAGATGAACCGGACAGAGCGGCGGTACTGGATATATATAGACTGATTACGGACACCAACGATTATATCACATACCTGTATTCAGGCTATGCAGACGGAACCCTGCTTATTAATGATTATGAGACTCCTGAAGACTTTGATCCCCGCTTACGCCCCTGGTATATCAATGCCCTGGAAAACAGTCCTGAAGCATCCGTTTGCGAGCCTTATCAGGAGTTTATTGACAAGACCTGGCTCTCTGCAACATCCAGAACTCTTATAGACAGTCAGGGAGAGGTAACGGGAGTCGTTGCTCTGGACTACAACCTGAATCTTCTGAATATACTGCTGCGCAAGACCCTCACGAATTATAATTCCGCCTACAGCTACATATTCAGAGACGGCGGAGAAATGATTATCCATTACCATCCGGACCGGGTAAAACATAATCTCTTTGAAGAGGTTCCGGAAATCAGTCCCGCCGATTTTACTGAAGGCAGGGGTACTTTTTCTTATGCCTATGATGGTGTAAAAAAGACTGCCTTTTACAGTAAGATTCCATCTGCAGACTGGGTGATTGTCACAGCAGTGGATAAAAAAGAGATCCTGGTTCCCATCATACAGGATATTATCCTGGTTCTGACAACTGTATTTCTACTGTCCCTGTTTCTCGGCTATACACAGAGCAATACCCTTGCCAGAAGAATTATTCAGCCTCTGCAGCAGCTGAAACAGCACACCGAGATTCTTGTAAAAGGGAAGGAGCTTCCCCAGACGGCCTTTCACTATCCGGATAACGAAATCGGACACATCGCAAAAAGAACAATGGAAATGGCCGGGGATGAACTTCTGAAAAAAAACAGAGTACTGGAAGAACAGCGTAAGGAATTACTAACTCTTTCCAACACGGATCAGCTGACGGGCATTGCCAACAGGCGGCACCTGGACACGTTCCTGAAACAGGAATACAAACGGTATCTGAGAACAGGAAGCCCCTTTTGTCTGTGTCTGATAGATCTTGATCATTTTAAAATCATCAACGATACCTGGGGACATGACACAGGAGATTCTGTTCTGGTAAAAGTGGCAGAGATTTTCTGCAGCACCTTAAGACAGACCGATATTCCCGGACGTTGGGGTGGAGAAGAGTTTTTGATTATCTGTCCTGATACAACACTGGAAGGGGCAGCTGCTCTGGCTGAAAAAACCCGCTTTGCTGTGGAATCCTTCTGGAACAACAAACCCGAGACTGTGACTGTCAGCATGGGGATTGCTGAAATTGATAAACGCCTCACCCTGAGAGATCTTCTGAAAATTACAGACAATCGTCTTTACCTGGCCAAAAGACAGGGAAGAAACAGGGTCGTTTCTCAGGAAGCTCCCGGGAAGACTTCCGGCCAGACTCCCGGATAAACAGATTCAGGCATTCCCGATTATAATCTTCAGCTCATCTGCAATCTGCCGGCTCTCCAGCTGACAGCCTTCCATTCTGCAGATTTTAACACATTCCGGTTCCAGGGCAATGGTTACTAAAGCCGCTTTTCTGATCAGTGATTTGAAAACCTCTGATGATGAGGGATGAAGACTCTCCTCTGTATTGAAGTAGTCACAGTCAATATCAAGGATAAAGGCATCAAAAAAGCCGGGATTAAGGGACTCTGCCATTCCGACAGCCATACTGAGAACCGAGTCATCAATACAGGCGTCTCTATACCGCCTGAAACAGTCCTGATCATGAGAATCTCTGGAACAGCCGGGAATGCAGGGCATAGAGTATTCCATAATGGGTTGACCTGAGTACTCTATATCACACCCTTCAATATACACATATGGGTTGGAGGAGCTGCTGTTCCGGTTCACAGAAAGAACGAAAGCCGATGAAATAATATTGCTGCGAACAGCGAAATCCATGTGCTCATCATGCTTCAGATTATCATTAATTCCCCTGATATCGATTTTACCATCCAGATAAGCCTGTATTTTATCCTGTGCCAGTTCCCGTCTCCGTACATCCGGATTCCCGCAGCTGCCGGCCTTTAGCTCACTGTCTGTCCGCCAGTAGGCATAACTGCCAAAGGCTTCTTTTGTATCAGTATGATAGTCCAGAGAAAAGACATTCAGACCAGGACAGGTTTCCCAGGCCTCCAGTACTTGATTATGGGATTGAACGGTATAGACAGTTGTACTGCCGGCAAGACACTTTTCCACATTCAGGATTTTACAGGTTTATCCCCTCCTCCGGGAAGGGGGCTATCCTTACTTCACTGTTTTCACTTCACCCTTTTCCCGAACATCTTCCGTTTTTTACCGAAGGGCATCAACAAGACGGTCCAGTTCGCCTTTAAGCTGCATTAATTCATCCATGGTGAATGAGGTTTTGCCAATTTCCCGAATCAGACTTTCCGGAACAGCAAGAGCTTCTTCTCTGAGGGCGAATCCTTCCGGGCTCAGGCGGATAATAACTTTCCGTTCATCCTCTTTAGACTTTTCCCGAAGAAGAAGCCCCTGCTGCTCCATCCTTTTCAGAAGGGGTGTAACGGTGTTTGTATTCAGAATCAGTTTACCGGCAATTTCATTCACCGTCAGTCCTTCCTGCTCCCATAGCAGCATTAGAACCAGATACTGAGGATAGGTCAGGCTCAGTTTCTCCAGATGAGGCTGATAGGCTCTCGTGATTAGCCGTGAGGCGGCATACACAGGGAAGCAGAGCTGATTTTCCAGTTTCAGGGAATCGTATTTCATAGTCTCAGGCCAGCTGCTTCAGAATGTGTTTTTCAAGAGCTTCCGGTTTAACAGTAGGAGCAAAGCGCCGGACGGGACGTCCTTCCCGGTCAATAAGAAACTTGGTAAAATTCCATTTGATTTTATCTCCCCCCAAACCTTTGAGCCGGCTTCTCAGAAATTTATATAGCGGATGAGCTTCGCTGCCGTTTACATCTATTTTTGAAAACATGGGAAAGCTCACTCCGTAATTGATCAGACAGACTTCTGATATGCTTTTTTCATCCCCCGGTTCCTGACCGGCAAACTGATTGCAGGGGAATCCCAGTATAACAAGCCCTTTATCCTTGTACTGTTTATAGAGCTTTTCAAGCCCTTCATACTGGGGAGTCAGACCGCATTTACTGGCAGTATTCACAACCAGTACCACATTGCCTTTATACTGTTCCAGGGAGATATCCTCCCCTTTCAGACTTTTTGCATCAAAACTGTAAATTGTTTCATTCATATAATCACCTCTTATTTATATCGCGCGCGACTTAACTACATTTATATCGCATGCGATATAATAAATCAAGACATGATACAGTTATTTTGCATTTTTATCCGATTTAAAAAAAAGAGAGCCCGTACCTGTATATGATCTCCCCTCCTGCAACTCCTTTCAGAAATATAATAATTAACACCAACTTAATATTTCCATGCTACACTTTTACCTGAACAAAAAGGAGATCCCCATGCCCCATACCAGAATCTATTTCTTCACAGGAGCAGGTCATTCCTATGCGGTTGCCAGAGATCTGGCAGCCCTGCTGGATAATACAGAACTGGCAGATATATCCTCCACCCTGAATAAGGAAGAGATCCGTGACGAGACCCCTCAGATCGGTTTTGTTTTTCCCGTATACGGTGCCATGCCGCCCAAACATATCCGCCAGTGGTTAAGCCGGTTCTCCCCTGGTAAAGACTCTGTCCTCTTTGCCGTATGCACCTGCGGAATCGGACCGGGACACAGTCTGCTGGAAGCCGGTAAAATACTGAAAACAAAAAATTTCTCTTTAAAATGGGGATTTTCTGTCTTACAGCCTCAGTCCGGAATCGGCTCCCTGAGAATCAACACACCCGAACTGACAGTCTCAAGAATCAGGGAACAGGCCCAAAAAGTGAGATATATTGCCGAACACATCAGCTCCGGAGGACCGGATACTCTTGAGAAAAGCGGCCGGTTCTCCGAGTTTTTAAACAGAAATACTTTGAAGGTCCTTCCCACCATAGGAAAGCTGATGGGTCAGTTGATAGTCAAAGGGATGAAAAACATGTCCTTCCGAGCCGGAACCGGGTGTAACGGCTGCGGGATCTGCGAAAAGCTCTGCCCCGTAGACAACATCACAATGAATGACACAATACCCCTCTGGGGTGACAGATGCATCGGCTGTATGGGCTGCTATCACTGGTGCCCGGAAGATGCCGTCAGCACGGTGGACCTGGATATGATTCAGAGTCCTCATCCCGATGTCAAAGTATCTGAGCTGCTCCCTTTTAAAACAAGATAAATGCATCCCGGGTTAAAATAGGGGTTCTTCCTATTGAAATACTTGTCTGACAAGTTGTATAAAATGAAGCATCATTACCAACAGGACGGAAGGACTATGGCCATAACAGATAAAGCACTGATTCAGACAGATAATCTCCCCATAAGACATGCCGGAGAGGTTCATTCAGGAAAAGTCCGCTCCGTCTACTGGCTGACAGAAGCAGACAATAAAAGGCTCTGCAGCCGATACGGCCTGGAGAATGAAGAACTGGCGGTAATGGTTATCAGCGACCGGATATCCGCCTATGAGTGTTTGTGGCAGAGTGAAGGCGGTCTGAAGGGAATTCCCGGAAAAGGGGCCGCTCTCAACACCATTGCCCGTTACTGGTTTACCCGGTTTGAAGAAGAGGGTCTGGCAGGAAATCATATAGTGGATGTTCCCCATCCTCTGGTCTGGATTGTCCGCAAAGCCCGTCCTGTTATGGTTGAAGCCATAGCCCGGCAGTACATCACCGGCAGTATGTGGCGCTCCTATGAAAAAGGGGAACGGGAAGTCTGCGGCATAACCCTGCCCGAAGGCCTGAAGAAAAACCAGAAACTGGACAGCCTGCTGATCACCCCCTCCACAAAGGGAATTATCCGGGGTGTTGCGGACATTCCCGAAAAGGACGATTACAATATCAGCCGGGATCAGATCCTGAATAACCTGAAAGCCTTCCGCTTCCCCTCTGCGGAAGCAGTCCATACCTATGAGAGGCTTCTGACAGAAGGGTTTAATCTCATATCCCGGGAACTGGATGCAATCGGTAAGGTCTTTGTTGATACCAAGTTCGAGTTTGGATTCATTGGCAACGAAGAAGATGCCCGTCTGATTTACATTGATGAGATCGGAACACCCGATTCATCCCGCTACTGGGATAAGGCCCTGTACGAACAGGGGGTGATCAGAGAGGATTCCAAGGAGTATTTCAGGGAAATGCTTCAGGCCAGCGTTCCGGATAAGGATGTTCTTCTGAACAAGGACAGAATGGAGGAGCGGTATGCCCTTGCCGATTCATTCCGGCTGAAAGATGAACAGATGATGGACGTCAGCCGCCTTTATATTGATCTGGCCGAACAGATTACAGGAGCTCCCCTGCCCCTGTCGGATAATCCGAAACAGGAGATACTGGATTCCCTGAACCATCTGGACCTGATTAATTAAGACCCGCTGTTTTTGCTTATACCCAGCTTGTTCATTCTGCTTTGAAGTGTGCTCGGCTTAAGACCCAACAGGACTGCAGCCCCGTCGCTTCCGTAAATTTTCCCTCCGCTGGCAGTAAGAGCTTTGCGTATATGAGACGTCTCCACCTCCTGTAGAGTCGGAAACCCGTCCTTTTTTTCTTTTGCGGGAGATTCACCCTGAACTATAGAAGTGTCTGACAGGTTCCCTGTAAGCCCAAGGTGATGAACGTTAATAACTCCATCACCCGCAAGAAGAGCAGCCCGTCTCATCACATTCTGCAGCTCCCGGATATTACCGGGCCAGGGATATCTGAGCATTTCCTCCAGAGCCTCTGTACCCAGTATGGCAGAGCTGCCGCAGCCGGCGCCCGAAAGAAAGTGCTCCGCCAGAGGAACAATATCCTCTCTTCGATCTCTCAAGGGCGGAAGATTTACCGGAAAAACTCCCAGCCGGTAATACAGATCTTCCCGGAATCTGTTTTCAGAGACTTCCGTCCTCAGGTTCTTGTTACTGGCGGCGATCACTCTGACATTGCAGCTTAGTGTTTTTTCACCGCCCACTCTCTCAAAAGTGCCCTCCTGGAGAGTTCTCAGTATTTTGGGCTGAATTTCAGCAGGAAGATCAGCTATTTCATCCAGAAAGAGGGTTCCCCCGTCTGCCAGTTCAAACCGTCCCCGGCGCCTGCTGTTGGCTGAAGTGAATGCTCCCTGCTCATGACCGAACAGTTCACTTTCCGCCAGACCGGCATTCAGAGCCGAACAGTTCAGAGTGATAAAGGGTGCATCCCGCCTGGAGCTCAAACTGTGTATAACCTTGGCGGCCTGTTCTTTTCCTGTTCCGGTTTCCCCGTGGATCAGCACCGGAAGATCTGACTCAGCAACAGTTCGAATCTGTTCCAGTACGATATTCCAGGTGGGAGAACTGCCTATCAGATTGCGGAATTCACTCTGATTATTCTTCAGCAGTAAATTCCTCTCTCTGGTCAAAGATTTCCGTTCGGCATCCAGGTACTGTCCCGATTCATTCTGGTCAATAATGATAGCGATCAACCGGGATAGAGTACCTATGATATCAACAATCATGGGAGAGAACTGACCGCAGACACTGTGATCCAGTGTCAATAGACCGATAGGCTGGTCTTTGATATACAGGGGGGAAACCATACAGGAATGCCCCTCGGGAAGTTCGAGGATTTCCTCATAAGTATCAATATGCTCTTCATTTTCATCAAATAGATAGGGCTCATTAATATTGAGGATACGGGCAATATCCTTCCGTTGCCGGAGATCAATTTTATATGTCAGTAAATCTCCTCCTGCCAGAGGTCCGACGGCTTTCTGCACAACCAGGTGATTGGAGTCAGAGAGCTTCAGAATCACGGCCAGTTCAAAATCCACAAGCTCACTGACAGCCTGCAGGATAAGCTCCAGCAGCTTTTCCAAGGATGAGGGTAAAAGATTATCTTTCATGAGACCTCCTCAGCAACATACCGAAATACCGGTACCACCCATATTTCGGTACTCATAATAACGAAATATCGGTGAGATGTCCATAACAAAAATGAAACACCTACACATATATATAAATATTTAATTACCTTAAAACAACTTAAAAAATTTTTAATTCGAATTAATATTTTTGGCACAGGAGTTGCAATATGAATATACATAAATAAGCATAGGAGTTCGAAATGAATAAAATAGAATTATTGAACAATTACGTAGCGGATCTGGCAGTATGGAATGTAAAACTCCATAACCTGCACTGGAATGTTGTTGGTTCTCAGTTTATGTCATCACACAAATTCACAGAAGCCCTCTATGAAGAGGTTTTTGAACAGTATGACTCTGTGGCGGAACAGATCAAGATGCTGGGAGAGACACCTGTTGCCAGTGTAAAAGAATATCTGGCTCTCAGCAGAATTGAAGAGATCCCCGCCGTCCCTGTGAGCACTGAAAAGCTTCTGGACATTGTTAAAAAGGATCTTGAAGACATGTCGGAGAGAGCATCGGAAATCCGAAAGATTGCCGACGAAGAAGGGGACTTCACAACTGTTGCTCTTTTTGAGGGGCTGGTTTCTTCCTACAGAAAGAACATCTGGTTTCTGTCAGCCACACAGGATAAATAGAAAATGAGCCGTAAATCGGTTACATCAATAATTAGGAGTTAAGTATGGAAAACAATGAAGTCAAAGCAGAACAGGCTGTCGGAATGCCCAGAATCGGAGATAAGGCTCCCGAGTTCAAGGCTGTAACAACACAGGGAGAAATTAACTTCCCTTCTGACTACAGCGGCAAATGGGTTATTCTGTTCAGCCACCCGGCAGATTTTACACCGGTGTGTACAACAGAATTTATCACCTTTGCCTCAATGGCAGATCAGTTTAAAGAAGCAAACTGCGAACTGGTCGGACTGTCTGTAGACGGTTTATACAGTCATATTGCCTGGTTGAGAACGATTCAGGAGAAAATCGAATACCGGGGACACAAAAATGTGGAAGTGAAATTTCCTCTTATTGAAGACATTACCATGGAAGTGGCAAAAAAGTACGGTATGATCCAGCCGGGGGAAGATACAACAAAAGCCGTAAGAGCCGTTTTCTTCATTGATCCCCAGGGAACAGTCAGATCCATGATCTACTACCCCCTCAGCCTGGGAAGAAACTTCGATGAGATCTACAGAGCTCTTATCGCCATGCAGGCAGCAGATGAGTTCGGAGTGGCCACACCTGCCGACTGGCGTCCCGGTGATGATGTCATCATAGGACCCGCCGGCTCCTGCGGTACAGCAAAGGACAGAATGGACGGAAAAGAAGATATGACCTGCCAGGACTGGTTCTTCTGTCAAAAACCCATCGCAAAGGATGAGGTTCTTTCTAAAATACTCAAGAAATAACAGACAATGAAACGACAGGGCCGGATAGTATCCGGCCCTTTTTCAACCCCATTAGAATACTTTACCTTCCTACAAATCACAAAAAGAACGTACTTGTTTCACAACAACGTACTCATATATCTCCCTATAATTCAAGAACAGGAGAATAATTGTGATACTCATGAGCAGCTGAAACAGGGACTCGCCCTTTCAGGCCATTCCCTGTAGTATACAGCTGTTATGATTTACCAAAAAGAAAGAGAAGCCGTTGCGGCCACCATGAGACGCCTCTACAGTCAGGGGCTGACCACCTGTTCGGGAGGCAATATCAGCCTCAGAGTGGGGAAAAACCATGTCCTCATTACCCCCTCCGCTCTGGACAAGGGAAAAACAAACTTCAGACAGATTGCTCTGATGACACTGGATGGAGAAAACTACAGCACCGGTCTGAAACCGAGTATAGAAACTGATATGCATCTGAAAATTCTAAAGTGCCGGCCTGATATTAATGCGGTGGTCCATGCCCACCCCAAATCTGCCAGTTATCTGACGGCTGTACAAAACGGTGTCATCCGGACCGACCTGCTTGCGGAGGCACGATATTTACTGGGAGAACCCGCCTTTGCACCCTATGCATTGATGGGGACCGAATCCCTGGGCGATACAGCGGCGGCATCCCTTGCGGACGGACAGTTTGCCCTTTTAATGGAAAACCACGGAGTTCTGACTGTGGGGAAAACCCTGCTTCAGGCCTTTGACCGGATCGAGGTTCTGGAAGCCGCTGCCGAAATGACCGTGAACGCTCTGACCTCCGGAAATATATCTCCCTTATGTGAAACAAAACTAAAGGAAATAGACGGTCTTCACAGCTAAACTCTGATTTAACATAGTTTACATAGCTTTTACACCTCCTTTACCATCCGATTTTTTCTCTCTGCTAGGCTAATCACACAGGGTCTCCGGCCCTGATACCAGAATGAGGAAAAACACAATGAGTAAACCCTTAAAACTTGCATTTCTTACTGTTCTCTTTAATTTGACCCTTTTCTCTTTTGCATCGGGAAGTTATCCCGACGGCCAGATGGGCTCAGGCGGTCCGGGAGGATCGGGTGGTCCCGGTGCTTCAGGAGGGCCCGGTGGGTCAGGAGGACCCGGAGGATCAGGCGGTCCCGGAGGATCAGGAAGGTCCGGACAGGCCATGGTCCTGCCCTCCGAATCGGAACTGATGATATTCAGGCTGACCTACCTGGCCGAAGAGGCGGAAGAGGTCATCGAATTAAGTGATGAGCAGGCTCTTGCAATCCTCCCCATACTCGAAGAGTGGCTGGAGGCTGTTGAGGAAGACAGCGACACAGATCCGGATGAGTATATTGAACGGATATCAGAAGAGCTGACAGAAGAACAGAATCTCTTCTTCCCTCCCCCTCCGGGTGGAATGATGGGCAGTTCCAGAGGCGGCGGACCACAGAGCGGCGGCTCCCGGGACGGAGCACCTCCTGAAGGAGGAAGGCCTGATGAAGCAGAGATGGAAGAGAACGATTTGACAGAATTACTGCCGGATCTGATCACAACTCTGGAAGAACTGTAAACCTCAGACATAAGAAGAAGGAGTTAAATCAATGTCCATCAAAAGCATTTACGGCTGCATGGGATGCGGAACCTGTATGAAGTCCTGTCCCACAGACGTTATCCGTCTGAAGGATAACGGTAAAGCCTATATAGCCTATCCCGAAGACTGTCAGATCTGCCATCTGTGCAGACTGTACTGTCCTGTTAATGCCATAACCATAACACCGGAAAAATCCATACCGGTGGTTGTTTCCTGGGGGTGATCGGATGAGTGAAAAAAACGGAATGTCCAGAAGACAGTTTCTCGGCCTGACCGGGGGAGTTCTGGGAGCGGCGGCCCTTGCCTCCATGGGGATGAATATAAACTGGAAAAAAAACGAGAGAGAAATCGATCCGGATGAAATGGGATACAGTGAAAAAGACACGGATATCCTGGTGATCGGCGGAGGGATGACCGGACTGTTTGCAGCGGTGAAAGGTCATGATGCCGGATCAGAGGTACTGATGGTCTCCAAAGGAAGGCTGGGATCTTCCGGTCAGACTCCCTTTGCCAAGGGAATCATGTCCTATGATCCGGCGACTGCGGGGATGACACTGGACGAGTTTACCGAAAAGGTCTCCTCTTCCGCTCTGAAAACCAATAATCCTGTTTATACCAGACAGATGGCAGAGCATTCGAAAGACAGAGTCCGGGAACTCAGAGAATGGGGATTTTTTGATTCCCACCTTTGTTATGACTCCTTCAATAAACCCATTTCGGAAAGAAAGATACCTGTGATGGAACGGGTTATGATTACCCATCTGATCAAGGAACACGGCTGTATTGCAGGAGCCGCCGGCTTCAGTATCGATGAGCCTGTGATCCATCTGTTCAAAGCAAAATCTGTGATTCTCTGTACCGGCGCCGGTGGATTCAAACCCAACGGCTTCCCCATCTGCGACCTGACCCATGACGGA
>JAQQAM010000206.1 GCA_028532905.1 Spirochaetales bacterium | reverse complement strand
CTTCATAACTGATTTCACCCCGGCGGCGGTATATGCCTATTTTTTTGACAATCCGGCTGCGGCTGAGAGGCTGGGTCTGGTCCATGTAGTAGAGGGCTTTTTGGAGAGCCGCCTTCTCCTGTCCTGTATTATAGGTCCTGTTAAAATACCGGGCCAGCTGGTAATGGACATCCGGGACAGTGACATCCACCTGCTCCGCTTTGAACAGCAGATCCTTGGCATCGCTGACCTGATCCCTGTCGATATAGTAACCGGCCAGATCAGAGAGAATCAGTGCCGTGAACGCCGCATCACCCTTGATTGTGTTTTTCTTGGAATAGATATTACTGAGAATATCAATATTTGTATGATCTTCCATTTTCAGGAAATAACTGAGCATTCTCAGCATGATTTCATCATTTCCATCATTACGGGACAGGGCTGTGGCATACTGATACCGGGCATCTTCCAGCCTGGAGGGGTCTTCCTCGGACCAGAGCATATAGGTATCGCCTAAAGCCAGCATAAGATCGTAATTATACATGTCCCGGTCAAGACCCATTTTCAGGATATCCGCCGCCTGAGCATATTCCCCGGTGTAATTACTCAGAAAAAGACCATAGTGGAGGTATCCGGGTATGAAGTCGGGATACTCCCCTATCAGGCCTTCGTACATGGCCGCTGCTCCGGGAAAAGCTCTGCGGTCCAGATAGGCCTCGGCATAATCAAGGAATCTGGTTCTCCGGGGCCAGCCTTCAATATTCAGACGCCTCAGATTCCATCCGAAATAAGCCTTTTTGAAATATTCTTCTGCCTGAACATAGTCGTCGGCTTCAATGCTTTCAAGTCCATTTTCATAATAAATGTGGGCCTGCATGGGCCTGTAAAGGTAGTGGAAACTCAGAAATACGGTGACTCCCAGAAGAACAAGAATCACAGCCACCAGCCGGATAAAGGGCCAGCCCTTTTCAGCAAACTGATACAGGAATCCGGACTGTCTCTTCTCGAACTCACGGCCTGTCAGCTTCTGATAGCCCCTGGGGAGTTCTATCTTTTTACCGGTTATATTAAAGAATTCCGTACTGATCTGCCGGGGAGCGACTCCCTTGATCAGCATATTGACCAGTTTTTTATACCGGACGCCGGTCAGATCATCCGCTTCTGCCAGAACATCCTGGACCGCCATCTTCAGATTCAGAGGCAGGCGCCGCAGGTTCTCCTGTACAGCATCCATATCTTCATCGCTGATCTGAAAGAGGTCATCCTCTTCAATCTCCAGATCCTCGCTGTCATCCATTAGGAAGGTATCATCAAGGGTATCGAGACTGTCCAGAGAGGCTTCCATATCGTCATCAAAACTGATGCCTTCCTGGAAGTTGAATTCTTCTCCGAAATCTCCCAGAGAAAACTGAGCCGAACCTTCCTCGTCATCCATGGAGAGCTCTTCCATATCGCCGATATCGGGAATATCCTCATCAGGGGAGCTCAGGTCGAATTCTTCTCCCGGTGCTCCCAGGTCAAATCCTTCGTCTTCGGGAAACTCCTCTATGCCTCCCGGGCCGTCCAGATCAAAGCCGTCCAGACCACCTGAATCCGCAGCAGGCTCACCCAGTTCCTCCAGAGACTCATCGCCGCCGTCAGCAGACTCGGGGAGCTCCTCCAGAGCATCCAGATCCTCAACGTCTTCCAGCTCTTCAAGCTCTTCCAGTTCCTCTTCTGATGCCTCAGCCGGAGCACCAGGGGCTTCCACGCCCAGGTCATCCATGCCGCCCAGGTCATCCGTGCCGCCCAGGTCATCCGTGCCGCCCAGGTCATCCGTGCCGCCAAGGTCATCCGTGCCGCCAAGATCATCCAGGCCGCCCAGGTCATCCGTGCCGCCAAGATCATCCAGGTCGCCCAGGTCATCCAGGCCACCCAGATCGTCCAGGCCACCCAGATCGTCCAGGCCACCCAGATCGTCCAGGCCCGCCAGGGCTTCCGGTTCATCATCAGCTGGAAGTTCCTGATCAGAGGGTTCCATAAAACTGTCCAGACCGGACAGGTCATCATCCATTTCATCCAAGCCGTCTATGCCGCCGTCGGAACCTGGAGTACTGTCGAAACCGAGGTCTCCAAAATCAGAAAGGTCATCAGGGAGGGAAAAATCACTGGTATCGGGGGATTCTGTTTCGGGAACGACAGAAGCAGCCTCGGGAGGCTCGTCCAGAAGATTATCCAGACCGGGAATATCCTCGTCTTCACCACCCTAGTCTTCAGGCTCCAGACCAACCTGATTCAGAAAGTCGTCCATGGACAGATCATCCTGATCCAGCTCACCGGTACTGAGCTCTTCTTCAAGAGACGGTTCAGGGGGCAGAACATCTTCAATGGTCTCTCCCATGGCCTCCATAATGGCCGGTTCATCACCCCAGAGATTAACTTTTAATTTAAAACTGTCTATATCTTCCCGTGTAGGCATATCAACTTCTTATTATTTCGGCATTTTTCAAGGGGGACAAAAGTTTTTTCATCAGCTCTTAACTCCACACCGGCTTAATCCGAAAATCATAGCATAGGAAGCAGATAATGAAAAACAGAGTAATTTTATTGTTCCTCATCTTCTCGGCCAGCCTGCTGCAGGCCTTTGAAGTTACCGATATCAATCTCCACCTGAAAATAACAGGCATGACCCAGGCTGCTCCCCCGGAAGTATGGAGAGATCACCTGATTCTGAGCTGTGTACCCAGCCATCAGGCCCGATTTGTGGGCGCGGCCTTTTCAACGGATAATTTTCAGACAGTCCACAGCTATCAGAAGAATGAACACGGGGTGTATTTCCTGATCCTCCCCCTGCCGGACCGGGAAACCGTAGACTACCGCATTGTGATTGACGGTATATGGCTGGAAGATCCGGAAAACAGAAACAGAGTCAGAGACAGAAACGGACTTTATCTGTCCCGCCTGTCATTTCCCCCGGATCAGAGGGTCAGACAGCTGAGCCCAGTGATCAAGGATGATTGGGGAACCGTTGAGTTTTATATACAGACCCATCCCGGGAAGCGGGTGTATCTGGCGGGAGACTTCAACCGCTGGGACCCCTATATGACAGTTTTAAAGGAAAAGGAACCTGGCTTGTATGCAGCGGAACTCTCACTGAAACCCGGCCGCTATGCCTATTACTTTCTGATTGACGGAGAACCGGTTCCGGACCCTCTGAACTTTCAGAAGAATCAGAGCGCCACAGGAGAAGATGTCTCCATTCTGTTTATTCCCGGCTGATCCCGATCAAGAGAACCAGGAGATTTAAATCTCAGACTGGTTCACAGAGCAGACAGGCTGTCCTGTCTTTAAAACCGCCAGAACATTCTCGGCGGTTTTTCTTTTCAGATCCACCACGGACTGCTCGCTGTAATAGGCTTCATGATCGGAGATGACCACATTATCCAGAGTCAGGAGAGGATTCTTCTGCTCGGGAGGTTCATATTCCAGCACATCCAGAGCCGCAGCCCGCAAGGGGCCTTTCGTCAACGCCGTATACAGGGCGGCCTCATCCAGAACGGCTCCTCTGGCCGTATTGATCAGAACAGCCCCCTCCTTCATGGTCTGCAGACGTTTTCCATTGATCATATACCGGGTTTCTTCAGTAAGAGGGAGGTGTATGGACAGGTAGTCGGACTCCTGCATCAGGGTGTCCAGGGACACCGCTTCAGCTCCATTGTCCAGCAGAGTTCCCGGTTCAAGGCCTCTGGAGTGGATCAGAACCCGGCTGAATCCGAAACCCGAAACCTGCTTATGGAGAGCTTTACCCGTCTTCCCATACCCCAGAATGCCCAGTACAGAACCCTGAATCCTGAAAAGAGAATGGCCGGGAGAATCCCGCCAGTGTCCTTTTCTCACCAGTTCATGGCGCTGGGGAATTCGTCTGGCTGCCGACAGGAGCATGGCCGCCGCATGTTCGGCCACCTCGATGGAGCAGTAGTCCGGGACAATTCCCACATGAATGCCTTTCTCCGTCGCCGCATCCACATCCACATTGTCATAACCGATTCCGTAGCGGGAAATGATCCGGCAGTTCTCCAGAGTTTCGATAAACTCTCTGTCGGCATGGACCATGTTCAACAGGAGTGCATCCGCCGTCCGCACCTTCTCCAGCATTTTCTCTTTATCCAGAGGACTGCAGATTTCAAGATCTACAGCCTCGTCCTGAAAGACACTCTCCTCCACCAGGCAGTCGTCAAACAAGTTATCAGTAATTACAACTCGGAATCGTTTCATGACAGGCAGTATATCTCAGCCTATGGGATGATACAATCAAAACCGTTCATTTCTGACCAGGATCAGATGGAGCGGCCCCTCTCACTCTCCACAAGGGCCAGAGCATCCTCTACAGATGCCGCAGGCAGAAGACAGCTGTTGTCCCGGCAGACATAAATCAGGGTTTTTCCCTCATTGAAGCGTCCTTTAAAAGGAGGAAGATCCTCAGCCGGTTCCCGGCTGAAGAGGGTTACAGAATTGGGAATGAACAGGGAGTGCAGTTTCAGGGCAGCAGATTCTGCTTCCGGTCCGGTGACAACCAGCTCATACAAGAGCTCCGTATCCTTTAAAAGCAGTCCGGCCCAGTGGGAAAAATATAGGGGACTCTCCTCGATTTTGCTCTCCATTCCCTTGAGGAGTGCTTTATAGTGATCCCGGAACCGGGTGTCCCCGGTCAGGATGTAGAGTCTGAAAAGATTCACTGCGGCAGCAGAATTGGGCGAGGGGGTAACCGTATCGATGATTTCAAATCCAGGGAGGATGGCGTCAGTAATCTGATCCTCTGGGGACGCTGAATAGTAGAATCCCCTCTCTTTATGCAGAAACAGGCTGTCCTGGGAGTTCTGCAGCTCCAGAGCCAGTGTCAGCCATGAGACATCTCCACTGATCTCAAACAGGTCCAGTAAGGCGGCAATCAGAAAGGCATAATCACTGAGAAAGCCTTCCACATAGGCGGTTCCTTCTTTGAAGCTGTGCTTCAGCCTGAATCGGTCATCCATGACTCTCTTCAGAAGCCCCCGGGCGGCCTTTTCGGCGGTATCCCTGTAGTCCGTGTTTCCGAAAGCTTTGCAGGCATCACACCAGGCGGAGATCATCAGGGCATTCCAGTCGGTAAGAGACTTGTCATCCAGACCGGGGCGGACCCTTTTCTCACGAAAACTGAGAAGCCGGGACCGGACAGCCTCTGCCTTCCGGGGATCTTCTTCCCCTCCGGAGTGATAACCGGGAATAAATTTCCCGTTTTCAGTATACACAGTGTCTCCCCATCCGAAGAGACGGAGAGAAAACTCATAATCCTCCTGCAGAATATTCCGCAGCTCCGATTCCTCCCAGAAGTAATAAGCCCCTTCCTCCCCCTGGCTGTCGGCATCCAGAGCGGAATAGAAAAGCCCCTCAGGGGAGGTCATCTCCCGTCTGATAAAGGCAAGACTCTCCTCTGCCACCTGTTTGTAGCGGGGGATGGATGTTCGGCCGTAGGCGGCAGAATACAGGGAAATCAGAAGGGCATTGTCATAGAGCATTTTTTCAAAGTGGGGGATTTTCCAGCGGCTGTCGGTGGAGTAACGGGCAAACCCGCCGCCGATCTGGTCATACAGGCCCCGGGCTGCCATTTTTTCCAGAGTCAGGTTCAGAAATTGACTCACAGGGGTGTCATGAAAGAACTCTCCGAAATCCAGGAGGAAGCGGAGGAGAAAGGGCATGGGAAACTTGGGCGCCCCCGTCAGGCCTCCCTCCTTTGTATCCAGCCGGGGAAAACTCTTTTCCACAACGGCCTTCAGATCAACTCCCTCATCGGGTTTTCCGCTGAACAGGCTTTCCCTGTAGGTCTCGATTCTATTCTCAATGGCTTGTGCATTCTTCAACAGAGAGTCATGATCTTCTGAGTAAACCCTGCTGATCTGCTGAAGGAGAGACAACCACTGGCCTTTCGGATAGTAGGTTATGCCGTAAAACGCACGGCCGTCGGGCAGAGCAAAAATATTGAGGGGCCAGCCTCCCCTGCCGCTGATAATCTGTATGGCATTCATATAATGCGCATCCACATCGGGGTGCTCTTCCCGGTCCACTTTAATGCTGATAAAATTCTGATTCATCCCTTGGGCAACATCGTCATCCTCAAAGGACTCGGACTCCATCACATGACACCAGTGGCAGGATGAGTATCCGATACTGATGATGACCGGTTTGTTATCCCGGGCCGCCTTTTCAAAGGCTTCCTGTCCCCAGGGGTACCAGTTCACCGGATTATGGGCATGCTGCTGCAGATAGGGGCTTAGTTCGTTTCCAAGGTGATTGGGCATATTGTCACCGGGGGATGATTTACTCATCCCGGTCTTCACAGGAAGCCGGCTGGCCTCCACCGGATTCGTCGGGATAGGGATCGACGTCTTCGATCTGTGAGCGGAGCCGCCCTTTACGGGGCAGGGAAATTTTGTTTCCGTTACAGTCTACAGACACAAAGGTGACCTTGTTGCTGAACACCAGGATTTCCCTTGATTCACCGGGGGAATCTGCAAAAACATCCACCTGATACTGTATGGAACTGTCCCCCTGATGATGGGGAAGGATATGAAAGCGGAGAATGGAACCGTTGATCACAGACTTTTCAAAACTGATCCGTTCCATACCCCGGGTAACCAAACGGAACCCGGGAAAATCCCGGGCCGCCGTCAGCCAGGCATACTCGTCCACCCAGAACAGCATCTGCCCTCCGAAGAGATAGTTGTGATGATTCAGGTGTTCCGAACGGACGGTGGTGTAGGTGTTCAAAAGGCGGTAATGGCTTCCATTCCGTTCTTTTTGATTATATCCAGTCCATGATCGATATCTTCAACCTTGAACATAATAACAACCTTGTCATCCATCAGCATCAGTGTGGAATACAGGTACTCGATATTGACTTTGTTATCTTCAAAAACCTGCATCACATCATGAAGGGCTCCCGGTCTGTCATCCAGCCGGACTCCGATAACCTCGGTCACTCTGGCGGTAAAGTTATTCTGCTGCAGCAGCTCAAGACACTTGTCGGGCTGCTCGGCAATGATTCTGAGAATCCCGAAATCCGCCGTATCGGCAATGGTCATGGCCCTCAGACTGATCTCTCCTTCTGCAAGTATACGGGTGACCTCGGAGAGTCGTCCGTTTTTGTTTTCCAGAAATACGGATATCTGTTTAACTTTCATGTGTGTCTCCTTTTGCATGAAGCCGACCCGTCATTGAGGGACGGCTCATTAACTGGTTGTAAAACCGGGTGAGGCTGATTCCTCCTGCTTCCGGTCATTCATTTCAAGACCGGGCAGGTACACCCGGTGTTCAGATTACAGATCCCGGATCAGAGAGTTCTCTTGTCCACAACTCTTTTGGCCTTACCTTCGGATCGGGCTATGGATTTGGGTTCCACAAGTTTAATTATAACGGCGATTCCCAGTTCCTGCTTGATTTCCGCGGCAATTTTCTCTTTGATTTTTTCCAGATTTCTGGTTTCATCCGAGAAAAAGCTGGGTTCCACTTCCACATGAAGCTCCACTTCATCCAGATGGGTATCTCCCCGGTCCACAACAATCTGATAATGAGGCTCGGTCTCTTCAATCCGCATCAGAACGTTTTCTATCTGACTGGGAAAGACATTCACACCCCGGAGGATCAGCATATCATCGGTCCGTCCCAAAAGGCGGTGCATCTTCACGGTGGTTCTGCCGCAGGGACAGTCGTCATGCCACAGCCAGGTGATATCCCGGGTTCTGTAGCGGATAATGGGAGTCCCTTCTCTGGTGATTGTAGTAAAAACAAGCTCACCCTTCTCGCCTTCGGGAAGAACTTCACCCGTTTTGGGATCGATGATCTCGGGAAAGAAGTGATCTTCATTCACATGCAGGCCGTTGTGGGCTTCACACTCGTTGGAGACACCGGGGCCGACGATTTCTGTCAATCCGTAAATATCATAGGCCTGAAGATTGAGTTTTTCCTCAATCTCCTTTCTCATATTATCACTCCAGGGCTCTGCTCCGAAAATACCGGATTTCAAGGAAAGATCCTTAAAATCGATACCCATCTCTTTGGCGGCTTCCGCCATATACAGAGAATAGGAGGGAGTACAGGTAAGAATGGTGGATTTGAAATCCCTCATCATCATCAGCTGTCTTCTGGTATTTCCCGAAGAGACGGGGATGGTATGACAGCCCAGCTTGTGGGAGCCGTAGTGAACACCCAGTCCGCCGGTAAACATTCCGTAGCCGTATCCGTTCTGAACAACATCTTCGGGAGTGGCACCGGCCATACAGAGACAGCGGGCCATAACTTCCGCCCACATGTCCATATCATTTTTAGTATAGGCAGCCAGAACAGGAGTTCCCGTTGTTCCTGAAGAGGTGTGGATCTCTACGATGTCCTTTTTGTCACAGGCCAGCAATCCGTAGGGATAGGTGTCCCGGAGCTCGTCCTTGGTTGTAAAGGGGAGTTTCGAGATATCCGCCAGAGTTTTAATATCATCTGGTGTGACACCGGCCTCATCAAATTTCTTTTTGTAAAAGGGAATGGTCTCGTATACATGACGAACCAGCTTCTTCAGGCTGTAAAGCTGCTGAACCTTCCGGTCATCCCTGTTGTCGCATTCTGCACTTTTGTTCCAAATCAAAATAATCCTCCTCTCTCGTCTACAACCCTGATGGCCTTGCCCTGCTGTACAGGAAGGAATCCGGGCTCATGCAGCTCCACGGCTGCTCTTATGGTAATGGAAGCACTCAGCTCCTCGACGATCCTCTTTCTGAGATTGTGAAGATCCTGGGCATTGTCGGTAAACAGCTCAGCCCCCACCTCAGTCTGTATGGTCAGCTTGTCCAGAGTGCCCTCTTTACTGACCTTGATCAGATAGTTTGTACCGATACCGGGCATCTTCATGATGACTTCTTCTATCTGTGAGGGGAAAACATAGACACCGTTGATGATCAGCATGTCATCTGTCCGTCCCTTGATCCTTGTGATTCGCCTGCTGGTTCTGCCGCAGGCACAGGGTTCGGGAATAACAGTCGTCAGATCCTTGGTTCTGTATCTGAGAATGGGAGTTCCCGTCCGGATCAGAATGGTCAGAACCAGCTCGCCCTCGACACCTGCGTCCACCGGCTCCAGGGTATGGCGATCCAGAGTCTCCACATAGTAGGCATCCTCCCAGAGGTGCATCCCCTTTTTCTCTGTACACTCAAAAGCCACAGAGGGGCCGTTCATCTCGGACAGGCCGTAGGAGTTGTAGGCATCAATGCCCCAGAGCTCTTCGATCTTCTGTCTGACTTCTTCAGAATGGGGCTCAGCCCCGATCAGGGCCCGTTTCAGGTTGAAATCCTTCAGGCTGAAGCCCATCTCTTCCATTCTTGAATACAGATGGAGCATATAGCTGGGTGTGGCATGAACCGTTGTGGTCTGAAAGTCCTTCATCAGCTGAAACTGGCGTCTTGTATTGCCGCTGGAAGCCGGAATGACCAGCATGCCCAACTTTTCCGCACCGTAATGGAGGCCGATTCCCCCTGTGAAGAGTCCGTAGGTCATCATATTCTGAAACACATCGCCCTTATGACAGCCTGTGGCCTTAAGGGAGCGAACCGTCATGGCGGTCCAGTGATCCAGGTCTTTCTGGGTATGGTAGATAACCGTGGGAGTTCCCGTCGTACCGCTGGAAGAGTGCATCCGGACGATTTCGTCCTTGTCCACAGAGAGCAGGCCGTAGGGATAGGCTTCCCGCAGATCGTCCTTGGTGGTATAAGGAATTTTCCTGATGTCCTCCAGAGTTTTTATATCCGCCGGAGATTCCAGACCGACCCCTCTGAGCCTCTCTCTGTAGAAGGGAGTGGTCAAAGCGGTTCCCACGGTTTTTTTCAGACGAAGAAGCTGAAGGGCTTCCAGGGCATCCCTATCCAGCCGTTCAATTTCTTCATCCTCATACAGATTCCTGATCATGAGACGCGGCTCCCCAGTTCCAGAGCCTTATAGTTGCTCTGGACAATGGCATCCCCCTTGCGGGAGAACAGTGTGTCCACTGCGGTTTTCAGATCTTCCATCCCCACAGGGAGGTGGGAGGATGCGGCTCCCACGATAACCATATTTCCGGTTTTCAGAGATCCTGCTTCTTTGGCCAGGGTTTTGTCATCCACCAGGGTCTTTTTACTGACTTTGTCCAGGGCGGCAGTCAGGTCGGCGTCTTCGGGATAGTTGGGAATATTCACAACGGGATTGGTGGATGTAACCACCACACCCTCAGGAGAGAGCCAGGTGAGGTAACGGAGGCTTTCAAGGGGCTCCATGCTCAGAACCATATCGGCACATCCCTTTCCGATAAGATCCGAGTAGATTTCTCCATCGGAGATTCTCATGTGAGCCATGACGGCTCCCCCTCTCTGAGCCATTCCGTGAACTTCGGACTGGCGCACTTTATATCCTGCCCCTGCAGCGGCAGTTGCAATTACAGCGGCAAGAGACAGAACGCCCTGTCCCCCGACACCTGAAAGAATAATGTCATATTTCATTTGGCTTAACTCCCTTCTACTTCTTTGCCTTACGGGCGGTTTCGATACACTCTCTCACAGCAATGATGACAGAGACTCCCTTGTAGGCAAGCTCTTTTCTGAGTATGTCCTTGTTCTTGTCATGGGATCTGCGGTGAGCCTCTATGGTGATAACATGATCCGCTTCGACACCGATTCCCTTAACCACAGACTCCAGACGGCTGGAAGGGAGAATGGTTGTCTGTCCACCTGTCATGGCCACAGTTTCATTGTCCACAATGATGATGGTTACATCGGTTTTGGAAGACACACAGTCCACCAGTCCGGTGAGTCCGGAATGAAGAAATGTACTGTCACCGATAACGGCCATCACATTCTTCAGTCCCGCTTCGGCAGAACCTTTGGCTGCAGTAATGGAAGCTCCCATACAGATAATGGTTTCGGGAACACTCAAGGGTGGCAGAGCCCCCAGGGCGTAACATCCGATATCAGAGGTAACGGTGCTCTCTTCCAGTTCGGCCTGAACCTCTTTGATGACCCTGTAGGTATCGTCATGGGGACATCCCTTACAGAGCTGGGGAGGTCTGCCGGCAAGATCCATGGTCGCTGCCGCGGCGGTTTCCCTGGCAGGGAGAGCCAGTGCGGGACGAACGTTATCGGGATTCAGTTCGCCCTGAAGGGGAACTGTGTTGTCCAGCTTCCCGGTGATCTTCAGATCTTTGGGGAGGAGTCCGGCAATCAGTCTTTCCACAAAGGGATAACCCTCTTCAAGAATAACCAGCTCATCCACATGGGCAGCGAGGGTTCTGATTTTATCTTCGGGAACCGGATAGACTCCAATATGAAGGTGAGAAGGATTATCCTTGAGCTCACTCCTATTTTCCATATAGTAGTTGTAACCCAGACCTGTGGTGATGACACCCCTCTTTGTGTTTGCCTCATTGAGAGAAAAGGCATTAACAGGGGAGTTCTCACTGTAGGCGATCATATCTTTCTGCCGTCCCAGAAGACTGTCCCAGCGGCGCCGGGCATTACCGGGCAGGAGCATCCAGTCCATTTTATTCAGAGCCTTATCCACAGGATTCTCTGCTTTGGGCCCGGAAGTCACAATGGCAGCTCTTGAGTGGGACAGACGGGTCACCAGTCTGAGAACAACGGGACAGCCCATTTTTTCGGAAAGATCAAAAGCCTCTCTGGTCATATCATAGGCCTGCTGCTGATTCACAGGTTCCAAAAGGGGAATTTTGGCAAAGTCCGCATAGAAGCGGGTATCCTGCTCATTCTGGGAGGAGTGCATTCCGGGGTCATCTGCCACAACAACCACAACGCCGCCTCTGATATCAAGAAGTGCGGCATTCATAAAGGCATCGGCTGCCACATTCAGCCCCACATGCTTCATGGTGACGATGGCTCTTTTACCGGCAAAGGATGTACCCAGAGCCTCTTCCATGGCTGTTTTTTCATTGCTGGACCAGCTGGCAAAGGGGCCGCTGTTTTTTTCACTGTATTCCAGAAGATATTCCATAATCTCGGTGGATGGGGTGCCGGGGTAACCGTAACATGAGGAAACACCGCCGTGTATAGCACCCAGGGCGACTGCTTCATCACCCAGGACAACATATTCAGACATACATACTCCTTGCTGCGACAAAAGCCTTGAAGAGGCTTATGTATTTTGTTCTATTCAGACCAAAGGATTTAAACTGTTTATTAAACAGGACTTATGGGACTTCCATAGGGACTTCCATTATCAGGGTCTGTAAGGTTAAAGGTATTTATACCATATGCAGGATTAATTTGGTATTGAAAAATGAGCATTTCTATATAGCAGATAAATCATCAGTTCCCTGAGGACCGGTATATTTCAGGCATATAGAGAATTTCATATAAAACGTTAATATCTATTTGACCGCACAAGACCCGCTGTTTTATCCTTTAAATGAGAGAAAAGGAATGAGTGATAAACAGTCAGACTGCAAAGAACAGTTAAGACAGGCCCGCATAGAACTGATGCTGGAAAAGGATCATGTGGCCCAGCTGGAAAAGCTGATGAACCACGATCCGGATACAGGACTTCTGCAGAGGCATGTTCTTGTAAGAAGAATGAACCAGCTTATAAATGACGGAAGCAGCCGCTTTGCCTTCGGCATTCTCAGGCTGGACAAGAATTACCAGAGGATTCGCCATACCAGGGACCGGATGAAGGTTCTGTTATATGTGACCTCCGAACGGCTGAAACCCCTTGTGGGAGAAGAGAACCTCTACCAGTCAGACCGCTCGGATGAATTCCTTTTCATCCTGTCCGATTTTAACAGTGAAAAGGATGTGGAACAAAAGATAGAAGAGATGATTCTGAAAGTCTCCGAATATCATAATCCCCCGGCATCTGATGTGAGTTTCGGCTGCAATGTGGGGGTGGCTCTCTATCCGGATCATGCACAGTCCCTGGACGAACTGGAACAGAATGCAGAAATTGCTTTAGGGATTTATGAAGAGAAAAGCTGGAACGGCTTTCTCTATTCTCCTGAAATCGGCAAAAATTACCATGAAAACCAGTCTCTGGAGTATATCCTGAGACATTGCATCCTCAACAACTTTGAAGGATTCCATATTGCCTATCAGCCCATTGTGGATAAAGACAGAAAAGTGGCGGCCTGTGAGGCTCTGCTCCGCTGGGATGCTCCCCAGAAGGGATCAGTATCTCCCGTCCATTTCATTCCCCTGGCCGAAGAGAGCGGTCTGATTCTCTACCTGGGGAAATGGGTGCTCTACAATGCCCTGAAACAGGTTCGGACCTGGAGAGACAAATACAAATCAGATATTGAGATGTCCATCAATGTGTCCTCAGTGCAGATGGAACAGAAGGATTTTGTAGATACCGTGAGAACGGCTCTGGAGGTTCTGAAGATATCCGGGAAAGCTCTGCATCTGGAAATTACCGAGTCGGTGGTCATGGAAAATCCCGAAGATATTAAACAGAAACTGCAGAAACTGCAGGATATGGATATCGAAATCATGCTGGATGACTTTGGAACGGGGTATTCGAGTCTCGGTTCCCTGAATCAGTTCCCCATCAATACTCTGAAAATCGCAAAGGAATTTGTTGATGATATCCCTCATGACCCCCATGGAGTGGAAATGGTCAAGGCGATTCTGGGCATTGCCGATACCTTCGGATTCAGAACACTGGCAGAAGGAATCGAAGAGCAGGATCAGTTTGACTGCCTTATCGGGGA
>JAQQAM010000205.1 GCA_028532905.1 Spirochaetales bacterium | reverse complement strand
CTATACCGCCCTGCGAAGCGGCATAACAGGGAGCTATACCACCCTGGATGAGACGAACCTGGGTCTTCTGGATACCCTGAAACCCCTGAAGTCCAGGGTTATGGCAGGTTTCGGAATCAAGAGTGCCGAACAGGTCAGGATTCTGGCTCCCCACTGTGATGCGGTGGTGGTTGGTTCAGCCATAGTAAAAGCGGTAACAGAAGCAGATGGAAAATCCATCCGGGAGACAGCGGCTGCTGTGATTGAAGGGTTGCTGGCATAAAAAAAACCGGGCTGTTGCGGCCCGGTTATTATATCTAGTGGTTCTAATTATTTTACTCGTCAATAGAGATAGTAAATCCGCCGGTAGCATCAAAATATATTGTGTATTTATTTTTATCTTCAAAGTCATAAGAGAAAGTAGTCCAGACAGTTGCTGTCCCATGATCAGAATCATAATCTCTCAGAACAGTGTAGCTACCTGCTGTGAAAGTAGTATAAGAGCTGAACTCTCCGCCATCTGCACTTACCCAGGAGCTCTCTGTAGAAAAGCTGTTGTTATCAGCATTATATGTTCCCAAAGCACCGTATACAGTTCCGTTTGTGCTTCCGAGAGTTGAATCAACATAGATTCTCATCTGGGGATCACTTGATACGGTCTCATCACATCCCATACTGAGAAAGGCCATACAAACAACAACAAAAACAACTAGTAATTTTTTCATTTAATCCTCCGGTTATTTAATTAATATATCCTACATCAGATTTTAATGGTCATCTATCATTTATTATAAATTATTGATTATTTAATAATTTTTTATTACACTCCGTTCACTTTTGATTATTATTGATGAATCAGATATTATTATTCAGCAGTAACATTCCTGGTCTTCCAATGTGTTTTATCTGTATATGTTAATGGCCGATTATGCCCGCCAAAGGTAAACTTTACCGATTTAAAAGAAAATCAGGGCGAAAAAAATACAGTTTTCAACTATTGGTACGGCTTTTGCGTATACATGAACAGGAGAAACAAGATGTTTAAAAAATTTTATCAGAACAATAAGCGTTCTATAATCATGATTGCCGCCGTACTGCTTTTATCCGGAGGTGTCACAGCCTACCTGATTGGATTTTCTGCAGAAGTGGAAACTCCCGAAGAAGATAAGAATGTCCGGCTGGTTCAAACCGAATCCCTTCAGTATGAAAGCTACACCTTGAATGTGACCGGACAGGGATTTATCGAGGCTGCCCGGACCCTGAATCTGTCAGGGAATGCAGGAGGACAGGTTATATATAGCTACAAGGGCCTTAAAAGCGGCACTGCTGTGGAAGAAGGAACCCTACTGGTAAAACTGGATGATGAACTGATACGCAATAACCTGGCTCTGGCCCGGTCGGGTCTGATCAGTTCGACAGCCCAGCTGCTGTCTGCCTATAAATCTGAAGGGGGTGCGGCCTATACCCGTTGGAACAGCTATCTGAAATCCCTGAACACCGAAAACGGTATTACACCTCCCCTTCCTGAAATGTCTTCAGAACGGGAAAAGCTGCTTCTGAGTACCTACGGCGTTCTTGCCGCCTATTACAGTGTGCGGGAACTGGAAGAAGCTCTTGAAGACTGTCAGATCTATGCCCCCTTCAGCGGCCATATTTCAGGGAACGGTGTGGAAGAGTTCAGTTTTATCTCTCCCGGTCAGCCTCTTCTGACACTGACAGACACCCTGCACCTGGAAATTGCCATCCCCCTGACCCGGGAGGAGCTGATCCTTCTTGAAACACTGAATCCTGAAGTTCAGATCAGCCCGGCGGATCTTCCTGAAAAAACAACCCCAGGCCGGATCGAACGGCAGGATGCCGTGATGGACAGAAACTCCCAGACCATAGACCTGCATATCGCCTTTGAAAACCCGGAACTGGATACTCTGTTTCTGCCGGGAAACTATGCGGATGTCCGAATTGAGGGACGCCGGCTGGACCGGGCTCTTATTCTGCCCAGAGCTCTTTTGAACTCGGATCAGACCATCAATGTCTTTGAAGAGGGAAAACTGAAAAAATACCCCGTATCTGTTGCGACGACCAAGGGGGAATATATGATTCTGGAACCCACTCTGCCCGAAGGTGTTCAGATTATCCGGACCAGAATCCAGAAACCCTTTGAGGGAATGGAACTGAAAAGAGAAGGATCTGAAGAATGAGAAAGCTAGTAAGTTTCTTTGTCCATAATTCACTGCTCACAAACTGGCTGATGATTCTGATATTCGCAGCCGGAACATTCGGCCTTCTGAATCTTCAGAAACGGATCTGGCCGAAAATCGAATTCGATTATATCTCTGTGGATCTGGCCTGGCACGGCGCCTCAGCCAGAGAAGTGGAAGACGGCCTTGTTCTGCCCCTGGAAGAACGGCTGCGGGGTGTGGAAGGTGTGGTTCAGGTAACCTCTACCGCCTATGACGGCGGAGCCTGGTTCGGCCTGGAGACATCTCCCTGGTATCCCATGGATAAAACCCTTGACCGGGTCAGACAGGTTGTAGAGACCAGTTCACTCCCTGAAGATTCAGAGAAGCCGGTTATATACCAGGAAACCGAATGGAACCGGGTGATGCTGATGTTTATCTACGGGCCTGACGATCTGGCTCTACTGGAAGATGTGGCCGAAGAGTTCAGGGAAGATCTGATCCGCACCGGCCAGGTCACCCAGATCAATACCTGGGGATTTCCCGGAGAGCAGATTATCCTGGAACCTTCCCCGGACACACTGGAACGCTACGGTCTGACCTTGGATCATATTGACCGGGCTGTCAGAGCCTCCAGTCTGAATATTTCCGCCGGGTCGGTTCTGACCTCCAGCGAGCAGATTCAGATTAGAACC
>JAQQAM010000204.1 GCA_028532905.1 Spirochaetales bacterium | reverse complement strand
GAAGACGGCAGAAAAAGCAAAAATATAAATGATGCTGAACAGATATCCTTCCTTGAGGAACAGTCCCAGAAACTGTTCCAGTTTGCCGGGAAAGCCGGTCAGAACAATAACAAGAAGAATAACGAATGACCAGGCTGATGTAATAAGTGAGAAATTTGCCTTGCTCAGGCTGTAGTCTACTGATTTCTTGTATTTCTCGTTGTCAATGTATTCTTTGAATGCTGAGGGAATCTCATCTTTATTTTGAATTATGCTGTTCATATTCATAACCGAGAGAATCCAGGAAACCAGAAATTCGGCAATATACAATAATATGAAAACAATCAGAATGAGCTGTGGTGTCATAGGGTCTCCTTCATAACAGGTATAAGACAAAAAAACCCTGCCGAAGCAGGGTTCTGATAAAAAGCATATTGATTAAAGAGCTGCAATAGCTTCTTTCATCTTTCCTTTAGCAACAGCAGATTTACACTGTTTGCAGATTACAGCTTTTTTTCCATCAAATTCCTGTTCGAAAACGACTTTGATGGCTGTTCTTTTACAGAGGGGACAAACGCCTCTTCCGCTTTTTACGAGTTCTCTGACTCCCTTACCTCTATGTGCTTTAGACATAATTGCTCCTTAACATGAAATACGGGCCCTAAAACCCCAATTGTGTTCAATTTTATTTAATACTGACAGCCACCTTATTTTTAAGGGCTTTACAGATTATTTTAACCCTGAAAACTATATAGACTGATCCGTAAAAAGTCAATCCTGATAAACCTTTTGAAGAATTAGAAATATAACTGAGAATCAATTCGCAATTCTCTTTCACTGAAATCCCTCAGATTAATCCCGTAATCAATACTTAAAGAAAAGCTGGGGAGGAAACTGGGAAACACAACCAGTGACAACCCCGATGTATACTGAATATCACGGGAACTCAGTTTCTGACCTTCTTCCAGCACAAAGCCCATGTCTGCAAAGGGAACCAGCTGCAGCTGTCCCGCTTTTTTGATTTCCACAACATTAATCGGAAAGCTCTGATTCCAGAATACACCTGTATTTCCGGACAGTTTAAAGTCCAAAACCCCTCTCAGTCTGTCAGCGGCATTCAGTTTAATGTCATTATAATAGTAGAAGGAGGACACCCGGCTGCTGTAATTAAAATAGGGAGTATAAATGTGTGATTTGAACATACCATCCACCCAGAGCACCATTTTACCGGCGTCAATATCAAAATCGATCTGATTTTCAATACTCGCTTCCAGTCCCTGTCTCAAATTACCGATCCAGTTTATGCCATCCCATTCCAGAAGGTGATTATAAGCGGGAATCACTCCGCTTCGGGAATAAAAACTGTTCTCATTCCCCGTATCATTCATCAGAAAGTCATATCCATAGGGTAGCTGTATGATGGGGCGGGTATAATAACTGAACTTGTCAGTAAGGGGAAACATCAGACTGACTCTTAACACTGATTCCATATAATCGTAAATAAGATTTGTATTGCCGCTGCTGTCTGCGGACTTGACAGTTTCCCACAGCTGGTTGAATTTGAAATCCATAAGAAAAGGTCCGGCTCTCACATTCTCCCAGTCTGCCCTGTACTCGGATTTTACCTGTGAATAGTAATAGGATGTCTTGAAATCACTGAGGCTTCCCAGAACATTTTTGTAATCCAGACCCATACCCATCACCAGACCCAGGTTATCATCATACTTGTAGATAGGCAGGGGAAGGATAGTCCAGGATTCTTCCAGTTTTACCTGGATCTGTACCGAAACAAAGTAGGAGTCTTCGTAGGTCTTCTCATAGGATATATGGACCAGTTTGTATATTTTTTTGTTAATAAGGAAGTTTTTCTTACTCTGTATGTAGGCTTCCAGCTCATAACGGTTATTGAATACCCTCTCATAGTCCCAGCTCAGGGATTTTTCCAGGGCATTCTCCCGGGTTGAGCCGTCCGTGCTGTAGTGAACCCTTTCAATACGGAATCTTTGGGGATCAACCTCGGCGGCACAGATTAATGACAATGGAAGAATCAGGAAAAAAAGAGGTATAAATAAAGCTGTTTTGAGGCTCAATAGGTCAGGAAAAGCCATATTCAGAATAATAATCGGTTCATCTATATAAATCGAGTTGATTTTTTAATCTTATTGCAGGTATGCCTTTTTATTATTAAGATATCCCTATGATAGAATCTGTTGGACGATGGTTCAGGGAGAAACTCACGGGTTTCAGCTATGCTTTTAATTTCTTCCTTTTCCTCCTGAAAGAAACAGCTCATTTCCCATGGAATAAGCGGGTCGGTTTCAAGGTCCTGATCATGCAGATCTATTTTACAGGAGTGGAAGCTCTGTCGGTTATAGCCCTGATTTCTCTGGGCATCGGAGCCGTTATCATTATTCAGGGAATTGCGATACTCCCCATGTTCGGCCAGGGCAACCTCATGTATACCATCCTGATCATGGTGATCACCAGGGAGCTGGGCCCATTACTGACAGCTTTTATTATTACCGCCCGCTCCGGCAGTGCCATTACGACGGAGCTGGGGAATATGGTCATATCCCATGAAATTGAAGCCTATCTTTCCATTGGAATTCATCCGGTGTCCTATCTGGGTGTTCCCAGGCTCTATGGTGTCATTCTGGCCATGCTTTTTCTGAATATTTATTTTAATCTTTTCGGTTTGCTGGGCTCTTATCTTGTTGCCTCTTTTCTGCATGATATTCCCTTTACCGATTATCTTATGAATCTGGTTCTGGCCCTGACTCCGGCGGATATTATTTCTACCTTTCTGAAGAGCATTATCTTCGGTTTTATTATTGCGGTTGTCTCTATCTATTACGGTTTTAATGTGAACAGAGCCGTTACGGAAGTTCCCCAGAACACAATCAAGTCTATCGGGATGAGTATCACTCTCTGTATTATTGCCGATGCCATCCTGGTTGTTGTGACCAGGTTATAGGAGTTGGGTTTTTGAAGTGGAATGAAGTGCCTGTCACCCTGAAGGAAATAAGCCTTGTGGTGGGCAGCGAGTACATCCTTGACAATTTGTCTCTTGATTTCAATCCTTCCAGCGTCACCGTTCTGATGGGCGGTTCGGGTTGCGGAAAATCAACGGTTCTGAAAGCTGCCGCCGGCCTGACGCCTCTCAGTTCAGGAAATGTGTTTTATGGAGACCAGTCCGTGTACGGTCTCAACCAGAAAGATTATGCCAGAATGCAGCAGAATACGGGTTTTATGTTTCAGGACGGCGCCCTGTGGGCCAATAAAAGTATTTACGACAACTTGAGTCTCCCCATCATCATCTCTGATAATTCTGTCAAACCTGAACAGGTGGAAAAGCAGGTTATGGAGGCCTTAAGTACATTCAATATGGAGTTCGCCGCCAATCTCAGGCCGGCTGCCCTGTCAGCAGGAGAGAAGAAAATCATCTCCTTTTTAAGGGCCATTATTACGGATCCCGATATTCTGTTCCTGGATGAACCGACCTCTTTTATCGACAGGCGCAGCTCACTGACCCTGATGAAAAATCTGTTCCGCTTTAAGGATGAAGGCCGGACGGTTATCATGGTGACCCACGATCTGAAGCTGGCCAGAACCCTGGGGGATTATGTTGTCTTTATGCACGACAGAAAGGTGGAACTGAAGGGCACGGTTGAGGACTGCAGCCGGTCCGAAAATACACTGTGGCGCACCTTTATTGAAGACAGCCAGAGTGATGCTGCAGAATTAAAGGGATAAATGGATGAATGATATTTTACAAACTATAATAAAGACAGGTAATTGATATGAAATTCGGATTCAGGCATGCTGATAAATTTGTCGGCTTGTTTATACTTGTGGCAGTTGTTTTTCTCGGGTCCGCACTTGTGGTGACCAGTATCAACAGAAGGTGGTTTGCCCGGGACTATGAGTACTTTACCAGGTTCACTTCTGCCAACGGTCTCAGTGTCGGGATGCCTCTGGAACTCCGGGGATTTGAAATCGGCAAAATTAAAAGTTATACCCTGAATGCGGATAACAAGGTTGATGTTACCATTGTCATTTACGATACCTATATAGATAAAGCCACAGAAGGTTCTGTTATTGAACTGGCCGTCAGTCCCATCGGTCTGGGAGGAGGGCTGAACTTCTATCCCGGTACTGTCAGCGACAGGATTCTGGATGAGTTCAGCTATATACCTTCCAATAAATCGGCAGAAGGAAAGGCTCTGCTCATGTCCGACAAAGTGGATAAGCCCGATGGTGAAGATGCCATAGCTGCCATAATGGATAATATCAATCCCATCCTCCTGGGTGTGGATAACATGATCAACTCCCTGACAGGTATCGGTAATCAGGTAGAGAGTGCGCTGGCGGGGAATCAGGCCACTCCTCTGGGGGGCATGCTGGTCAACCTGGAGGCGACTACTGCAGAACTGAATACCCTCCTGCCCGCCATCGATGCCATCCTGCTGGAAGTGGCTAAAATGTCCCGGTCTCTTAGTCTGCTGATGGTGGAACTGGAAGATCCCACCGGACTGGTCCCCACATTACTGGATCCCAGCGGCTCCCTGGAAACCATGCTCAATGATGATAATGAGATGTATGGATATATCACATCCATTCTGGGTGAAATCCAGACCAACCTGGAGAATCTCAGTTCTATGACAAATGATCTGAAAGGAATCACACCGGAACTGAATATGGTTCTGGATGAGACAACCGGTGCCATTCAGGAAGGGAAGAAGGTTCTGGAAGGTCTATCCAATAATCCTCTGTTAAGAGGCGGTATATCTGAAGAGGCTTCAGCAGATTATCAACATGCCACACTCCGGGATGAGGAGTTCTAGAATGAAATATATAAAACCCCTGATCTTGACAGTACTGGCTCTCACGCTTTTTATCTCCTGTTCATCCATCCCCAAGGGGGAACAGTTGGCAGCAGTCAACGGAAAGAAAGAGCAGGCGGCCCTGTATATCAGCAGGGGGCATAATGAATACAGCTGGAATAATT
>JAQQAM010000203.1 GCA_028532905.1 Spirochaetales bacterium | reverse complement strand
AACGCAGCGTAGTAGATGATAACAGGTGTAATAAGAAGATAGGGCGTCAGTTTCTTTTTTTCCAGACGCTCGACACTCCTGTCTGCAGTGGACATGGGAACCTCCTCTGTTGTTGTCTATAAGGAAAAAAGAGCAGCCCCTTGATCAGAGACTGCTCCACTGGAATTAATACTTATTTTTTAAGGGCGTCAATTCTGGCCTGAGCTTCATCCAGGTAGGCTTCATCGATGGCGCCTCTGTTCAGGATCAGCTCCTGGAAGGCATCATCATAAACCTGTTTAACAGCACCCCAGGATGTGTAGTCGCCGCCGGGTACACCGGAAACAACACCGTTCTTCATAACGGCAATACCCTTTCCGATAATTTCATCTTCCAGAGAGTCGCCCAGTTTGGCCATGGCTTCGTCAATGGGAGGAATAAATCCGCCGGTTCCCCGGGCAATGCGGACAGCCATCTCAGGCTCTGTCATATACTCGATAAATTTGACAGCCAGTTCTTCATTGGGAGCTCCGTTGACAACGGCAAAACCGCTTGTTCCGGCAATAGATCCGATTCCGTTGGGTCCTCTGGGAGCGGGTCCCAGAACATAGCCGGAGGGATTGGATTTATAGGCATCACCGCAGCGGACCATATGAGCCACAGTCAGCCAGGCTTCACCGGATTTCATGGGGGCGGAAACATTATCATAAGTGTTGACAGTGGGTGTGTAGGCATTCTGCATTTTAGCCAGGAGTTTCCAGGCTTCAATAGCTCCGGGAGAGTTGACAACAGGGAATTCTCCGCCATAGGAGAGGAACATTCCGCCGTACATATAGATAAGAGATTTCATGGGAACACCGGTTACGGCTGCTTTTCCTTCACCTTCACCTTCGGCAACGGCTACGGCCCAGTCAATATATTCTTCCCAGGTCAGGTCCTGTACATCCGCTCCTGCAGGAAGATAGGGGAGGGCTTTTTTGTTGGCAAGAAGAAGATAGACGTCTCCGCCCACAGGGGCAAAATAGGTTTTTCCGCCCATGGAGATAGACTCTTTGAATGCTTTGGAAAAGGTTCTGTCTTTCCACTCATCCACAGGAAGGGGGACCACATAGTCATTGTTGATCCACTCGGCCATTCTTCCGGCGTGGGCTATAACAACATCGGTGTTGATCCGTCCTGATTCCTTCTGAAAAGCGGCTCTTTTAAGAAGGGGATCATCTTCCATGATTTCGAACATGACGATACAGTCATTGGCTTCCTCGAATTCGGGAAAAATTTCGTCAATCAGGAACTGCTGCTCACCAGGCTGTGAATAGAGCCGGGAAGAGACGATCAGTTTGGTGGGGCCCATTTCTTCACTTTGCCCACCGGCAAACAGTCCTGCTGCAAGCAGAGAAATCAGAACTAAAGCGATTCCTACTTTTTTCATTAAAAAACCTCCATTGATTTTTATCAGGTAACTTAGAATACCATAATACCCCTAACCTGACATGTCAAGTTTTATTATTTTCCAATTAAAAACTATCCTGATATGTTATGTTGTGATATGATTACTGCACTTGACAGTCTGAATGCCGTTTAAGTAGATTGCTGTACAGTCACAAGGAGTAGAGACACTTGATTCCTCTGTATCAGAATATAATCAATACACTGCAGGAACGAATCAGCAAGGGCGAATACAGCAAAGATGAGAAGCTGCCATCCGAAGCCCGTTTGATGGAAGAATTCAACACCTCCCGGATTACTGTCACCCGGGCCTTAAAGGAACTGGAACACCGGGGCATCATCTACAGAGTCAAGGGGAAGGGCTCCTTTGTCAAAGGTGGGGTCAGGCGGAAAAAAAACAAATCCACCATTATATCCCTTGTTCTGCCCCACAAGGAGGATTTCTTTTCCGGTGGCCAGCAGTATGCCCGGCAGATCAGCCAGAGCTGTCGGGAGAAGGGGTATCTGTGCAGCCTGCACTATTCGGATCAATCCACCCGGAAAGAAAAGATGATACTTCAGGAGATAGCCTCCCACAATGTGGCGGGGGCCATTATCTATCCCATCAGCAACAGAAACATCGCCACCCTCAGCCGTATGCAGATTGAAGGGTTTCCCATGGTTCTTCTGGACAGAAAACTGGAGGAACTTCCTCTTCCGGTCATCACATCGGATAATTTTACCGGTGCCTATGAGGCGGTTTCCTATATGGCAGACAAGGGACACACAAAAATTGGTTTTGTCGGCTCCAAGGAGACAGATGTGGTTCATCTCCGGTACAAGGGCTACTGCCATGCCCTTATGAAAAAGGGAATTCCTTTGAACCGGGATCTGCTGGTCACATCCTTTTCGGGAAATGATGAGGATGAGCGGGGTTTTCTGGATGAGAAGGAGGCTCTTATCCTTCTGAAAACCCTTCTGCATAAGGGAGTGACGGCTCTGTTCTGCGTCAATGATCTGATTGCCTTCCGTTTTATGAATGCCGCATCGGAACTGGGCCTTTCTGTTCCCGGCGGTCTTTCTCTGGCGGGGTTTGACAATCTGAGGTATTTCAATGATACA
>JAQQAM010000202.1 GCA_028532905.1 Spirochaetales bacterium | reverse complement strand
AACGCATTGATTTCCACTAGAGTTGACGAAATCGAAGCTCTAAAAGAGGAGTTGAAGCAAGTGCCAATCATGGGAAGTACGGATTCCGACTCTGGAGTTTATGAATTTGGGAAGTATATACCTGGTCATAGCTCTTTCAATATTCTCTGGAATCACAGTCCTTTTGTTTTCCTATATAAAAAGAAAGGCAGTTAAAAAATGATATTTTCACTAACATTCGGATTACTGATCCTGATGGTCCTGGGTGTTCCCATTTCTCTGGCATTGGGGATATCAGGTCTTCTGGGATACATAATGAATATCGGCTCTGTGAATGCATGGCTGAATGCAGGAATCATTTCTCAAAGGATGAACTACAGTCTTGGAAATTTTCTCCTCATCTCAATTCCTCTTTTCATTCTGGCTGCAAAATTTATGAACAGCTCGGGCATTACAAAAAAGATATTTGGTTTTGCCAATACATCTGTAGGGTTTCTGCCGGGAGGCCTGGCCCACTCTAATGTTTTTGCCAGTCTGCTTTTTTCAGGAATGTCTGGATCTGCAACTTCAGATGCAGCGGGACTGGGACAGATAGAAGTAGAAGCGATGGTATCCCATGGCTATAAACCGAATTTCAGTGCTGCGGTTACAGCCTCCTCTTCCACAATCGGTCCCATATTTCCACCCAGTGTACCTCTGGTTATCTACTCAACCATATCCGGATTATCAGTAGGACGTCTGTTTCTGGGAGGAATTGTTCCGGGGATTCTGATGACAGCCTCTCTCATGATAATGATTGTTATATATGCCTTGAAACATGATGTGCCAAGACTTGAAAAACCAAACTTCAAAACCCTCGCCTCATCATTTTCTCAGGCTTTTCTTCCTCTTATGACACCAGTTATTCTGCTGGGAGGGATCTGGTCAGGTGTTTTTACACCCACCGAATCTGCAACTGTAGCCGCACTTTATGCCTTCATCATCAGCTTTTTTGTCTACAGAGATTTGTCATTTAAAGATATAAAAACAATATTTATCAGTACTGCAAAAGAAACAGCTTCCATCGGTATGGTTATTGCCGCAGCAGCTTTTTACGGTTGGGTACTGGCAAGATCAGGCCTGACAACCCAGTTTGCGAACTGGCTCAATTCCTACACAACTAATCCCACAGTTTATTTATTCGTTCTGTGTGGTTTCTTTCTGGTTGTGGGCTGCTTTCTGGAGCAGATTGCTGCCATACTGATTTTCTGTCCTGTTATTCTGCCTACATCCTTTTCAATGGGAATTGACCCTATACAGCTGGGACTGGTCATTGTATTGACTATGATGATAGGCCTGCTGACTCCTCCCTTCGGAATCTGCCTCTTTATTGTAAAAGATTACGCTAAAATCAGTTTTGGAGAAATGGTCAGATCTACAATCCCCTTCATAATACCTCTCTTGCTGGTATTGATCATGATTATTCTTTTTCCCGGTCTGGTACTCTGGCTGCCCTCAATTCTTTACTGATCTATATGAAACTGGAATAGGCAATCAGAATATTCCAGTTTCAACATCAAATAATAAAAAAAGATATAAGGAAAATGTATCTTCTTGAGATCAATTACGAACAGCCATGTTGCTAGTTCTCAATGACTGTTTCCAGTATCATCTCCAGATAATCCAGTGAGACATGAACCTTATCCTGCAGGTCTTCAGGCAGCAGGGATCTGACCCGGGCCATGGAAATCTGTGAAAACATGAGCTCATCATATTTTTTCAAGAGCCCCTCTACTTCCCGGATAACAGCCTGATCATGTTTTTCTGAATCCCCGGCTTTCAGAGCATCAAAAGCCCCCGGACAGATATTGACGCTTATGGGATGTGTCAGTTTCAGAATCTCTTCCGTTTCCCTGGCCAGCAGAGCAGCAGGGATCTCATTGGTGGGATTGGTCATCAGCACGGCCGGGTTCCCGGATGAGCCGGCCACCTGGCGGTACATCATTTCATCCACCTTAATAACAGGTACAGGAGAATTCTCATTCACAGCCTGAACATAGGGAGACAGAGAGCTGCAGGTGACAATGACGGCCCGGGCTTCTCCGCGGACAGCCTGATCCACCAGAGTCTGCAGCCAGGGGACAGCCAGTTCAGGGCTGTTGCCGTCCTTCATCATCCTGTAAAGAATGGCCTCATCCAGAGTATGAAAAAAATCATACCTGTTTTTTAACACTGCTATGGCTGTTTCCACAGCAGGGAGAACAAGGGGAGTGGTATGAATCAGTGCGATTCTCTTTTTATTTTCTGTACTCATTTCAGTCATTGTAATACCTCCGGAGGATATATCAATAAGGATACATTAATAAGAAAAGGAGAGAACCGAAGCTCTCTCCCTTATAGATTTATTTACATTAATTCAGATACTCAGGATTTTGAGGCAACCAGAGCCTGGGCTTTTTCTATTATGGCGGAAGAGGAAATCCCGTATTTTTCCATAAGCAGATCATAGGGTCCTGATTCGGTAAAACAGTCTTCCACTCCCACAAAGTCCATGGGAACAGGTTTGTTTTTAGCCAGAAGTTCTGACACAGCTCCTCCCAGTCCTCCATGGATGGAGTGCTCTTCCACAGAAAGGAAACAGCCCGTCTTTTCAACAGAAGCAAGGACAGCCTCACGGTCTAGAGGTTTGATGCTGGCCATATCCAAGACCTCCGCTTTCACCCCTTTCTCCGCAAGTAATGCGGCAGCTTCCAGAGCCATGGGAACAGTCAGACCGCAGGCACCGATGGTAACATCATCACCCTCTACAAGGGTATCCGCCTTGCCGATGGTCAGAGGATTTTTATCCAGAACAGGTCCGGGATTCCGGCACATTCTGATATAGACAGGACCGTCAATCTCCAGAGCCTGTCTTAAAGCCGCTTCCACATCATTGGCATCTGCCGGACAGAGAACCGTCAGATTGGGAAAAGCCCGCATAATGGCTATATCCGTGATGGACTGGTGGCTGGCACCGTCAAAGGAATCGGAAAGACCGGAGTATCCACCGCCGATAATAACATTCAGATTGTTGTAGCAGACAACGTTTCTGATCTGGTCGGTCGCTTTCAGAGCCAGAAAGATGGCAAAAGCACTGACCACAGGACGGTAGCCCACAGTGGCCATTCCCGCAGCCACATCAACCATATTGGCTTCGGCTACACCCATATTGAAAAAACGGTCGGGATAGGCTTTACCGAAAAGACCGGTTTTTGTACTGGAAGACACATCCGCATCCAGAACCATCAGTTTATCATTCGTCTTGCCTATCTCCACCAGGGCGGCACCGAAGGCATCTCTCATTGCTATATTTTCCATTATTCATCCTCCCATTTGCTCAGAACCGATTTCAGCTGGGGAAGAGCATCCTTCAGATGGTCGTCGCTCACAGGCGCACCATGCCAGGTATGGGTATCTTCTGTAAAATCAACTCCCTTGCCTTTGGTTGTATCATAGATAATGACACAGGGACCTTCGTTCTGCTTGCTCAACCACTTAAAGGATTTTTCAATTTCATCCACATCATGTCCGTTATAGGTTTTACCGGCAACATTCCAGTTGAAAGACCGGAATTTATCTGCCAGAGGATCCAGTGGCATGATATCCTTTGAGTGACCATCCAGCTGAACCTTGTTGTAATCCACCAGAAGAACAAGATCTTTCGGGGCAAACTTGCCGGCAGCCATAATGGCTTCCCAGGACTGTCCCTCATTCAGACAGCCTTCTCCCACAATCACATAGGTTTTAAAGGGATTTTCATTCCTTGCAGCCATAAGACTCATTCCCAGTCCCACAGATAGTCCGTGACCAAGGGCGCCGGTAGACATTTCCACACCAGGAGTCTTGTTCATACAGGGATGTCCCTGGAGAGTACTGTTAATCTCTCTGAAAGAACTTAAGGTTCCTTCCGGGAGATAGCCTTTTTCCTCCAGAATGGCATACAGCATAGGAGACGCATGTCCTTTACTGAGAATCAGTCTGTCTCTGTCTGCCCAGTCAGGCTGTTCCGGTTTGATATTCATCTGTCTGAAGTAGAGGTATGTCAGAATTTCAGCAACAGAGGAAGATCCTCCCCAATGTCCCGTCCCTTTATCATTCAGGGTCTTGATGACATTGATTCTGAACTGCTGGGCCAGTGCCTGCAGCTCCTTGTTTGTCTTTGTTGTCATGATAATTTCCTTAATATGCCCGGGGGCTTTAATCCTGCCGAAGAGAAAAACTTCCCTCCGGTCCTTTGTTTCTATTCCCAGGGAGTCCGGACTCTGTAAACCAGATGAATCCAGTTTCCTTCGGGGTCCTGAAAAAACCTGACCTTGCCATCATCAAATATGGAAAAGCCTTCTTCTTTGAAAACAACTCCTCTGCTTTCAAGGTCTGCAACAGCCTCATCAAAATTGTCCACGGCCAGACACAGATGCTGGGCCTTTCGAACCTGATCCTCGGGATTTTTGAATCCCTCAGGCATTGGGAAAAACTCTATAATGCATCCGCCCTCATCCCGTACAAATACCGGTGATTCCACTCCCGGCGGTACAAAAAGATGCTCAAATCCAAGAACATCCTGATACCAGGCAGCCAGGCCAGCCGCATCGGGAGTCATAATGCCGTAATGTTCGATTCTGTATTTCATTCCTGTAATCTCCTGTTCAGGCTGAGTCGGGATTGCCTGCAGCCCTGTCGTTATTAATGGCCCCTGATCAAAGGTATTTTCTGATAGTATTGATGCCTTCGGCGGCGGCTGTATCCGGTTCCGGAAAAGGGAGCATCTCCAGTGAGACATACCCTTCAAAAGCTGAAAGCTTCAAGGCATTGATAATGCTCAGAAAATCAAGGTGTCCCCGGCCCGGAGCCCAGCGGTTTGAATCGGCAAAATGGACATAGGCAACCAGATCGGCATATTTCATAAGAGACCCTTCTATGGACGGGTCTTCAATATTCATATGGAACACATCGGGCATCATCTTCAGATAAGGGGAATCCAGATTTCTGATAACCTCTGCCGTATCTTCACAGCTGTTCAGAAAATTGATTTCATAACGGTTCACCGGTTCCAGAGCAATGGTGACACCAAGAGCGGATGCCCGTTCAAGGGCACGTCCCATATACTCATTAAAATAATCCAGAGAAGGAGAGCCCTCATTAAGAGTCCCTCTGAGGCGTCCGATATTGATCAGGCTTCCCAGCTCTGAGGCTACTTCCATCAGCCCCAGAAAATCCTTGAGAGCTTTTTCTCTTTTTTCCTTCTCAGGGTGTGTGAAATTGACCCCTGTATCAGCAAAGATCTGTCCCGTAGAAATCATGGGAATTTCAAGACCCGTCTGCTTAATAAGGTTTTTCACAGAAGGAAGGTCTACCTGATCCTTACTGAGTAAGGCCAGTTCCACACCGTCAAAACCAAGTTTAGCCGCCTTTAACATGCTGTGTTCCAGTTTGTCCCGGAACACCACAAAAGCAGACATTAAAGCATTTTCAGGAGCAACAGCCAGTGCAACTTTAATTGACATACACGCCTCCTTAAGCCAGTGAACTCAGAACCACTTTCAGAGCCTGTTTCAAAGCTGTGGGTCTGGCCTTTCCGGTTCCGGCAATATCAAAGGCTGTACCATGAGCACATGTGGCAATGGCTACGGGCATGGAACCATGAATGGTAACCCCTTTATCGAATCCCAGAATTTTAGTGGCAATCTGTCCCTGATCATGATACATGGACACAATGGCATCAAACTCGCCGTTCTGAACCCGCAGAAAGATAGTATCTGCAGGAAAAGGACCCTGTGCCGAAATACCCAGCTCCTGAGCTGCCTTAACAGCCGGTTCGATTTCCTCACCCTCTTCTGTTCCGAAAAGCCCCTTCTCTCCGCAGTGGGGATTGAGGCCTGCCACGGCGATTCTCCGCGAATCGACCTGATAACGCTGCATTTCCTTATCCAGGAATTTAATAGAATCAAGGATTCTGTCTTTCTTTACATACAGGGGAATATCTTTTACAGCGATATGACTGGAGACTCTGACAGTCCACATACCGTCCATATAATTGATCTCGCCTGTAACTTCAGGACGATTGAAATGATCCTTAAACATGTCCAGCTCGCTGGGATAGGGACAGCCCCCCATCTTCATGGCTTCTTTATTAAAAGGGGCGAATACAAATCCGTCCACCAGCTTATCATCTATCATTTTAAGAATCAGTTTAAGAGAGCGGTACACACAGGCTCCCGCTTTTTGAGAGACCTTTCCGTACTCTACAGTCTCTCCCCCTTCTACAGGGACATCAAGAAACATAAGATCCGCTTCCGATTCCCCTATATCTGATTCAGTGATGTTCTGTACATCCAGTTGAACACCGCATACATCAAGGGCTCTGTCAAAACTACTCCTGTCTCCTACAAGAACCAGAGAAACATTGCCCCTCTCTTTATATTCATCAATACAGCGTACCGTGATTTCAGGACCGATCCCGGCAGGATCTCCTATCATAAAAGCAATTTTCCGCATATATATTACTCCTTTATCCAAGAAGAAGAGATTCTTCTCCACTTTCAATCAATTCATATTGCACATTGTATACCATTTACACAGCCTGTCAATAGTTTTTTTGACGAAATACAATCCCTCTGTGTCAGAACCACTCCTGAAAAATTTTTATTCCCTTATACAGTAACCATTTAAAACATTACACAATTCGAATTATTAGAATTTCGTCAAAAAAATCCTAAATTTCAATTGACAGCAAGAGAATCCATGATATTCTGAAATAGTGCATGGTGCATTGTATACCATTCAAAAAAACACTTTCCATATTCTGGAGGTTTAATGAAAACTTTAAAAGCAAACACCCGGGTTATCATTCCATCGATTACATTTATCCTTGGAATTATCTGGGTCGTTTACGGACTGAACAATTACGGCTGGTGGGAAAATGGCCCGGGAAGCGGATTCTTCCCTTCCATTATAGGGATTCTGATTTCCGGAATCAGTGTGATTGCCTTTCTGGAAGGCCGAAAAATGGAGCCGCCCCAGTATATCAAAGCCAGTTACTACCCCTTCCTGGCGGCATTTGCCACAGTCGGAATGGCAATGATCATTGGTTTTTTCCCGGCAATGTTCCTGTTTCTTCAGGGATGGCTGAAGCTGTATGAAAAATTCAGCTGGAAAAAGTCCCTACCTATTTCAATTATAACGACTGCCATTCTGTACGGTGTCTTTGCCATGTGGCTGATGGTACCCTTTCCGGCAGGATTTATTTACAACGCAATCAGAGGTTAATTAATGGAAACTATTACTTTATTACTGCAGGGCTTCGGTACTGCTCTGACCATCCAGAATTTTCTGGCAGCGGCAGCAGGAGCCTTTCTGGGACTGATTGTCGGCGCCATGCCCGGAATCGGATCTCTTGCGGGAGTGGCCCTGCTTCTCCCTCTGACTTTCAAGTTCAATCCTGTTACAGGAATTATCATGCTGTCGGCTATCTACTATGCCAATATGTACGGCGGTTCCTACAGTTCAATCCTTATCAACATTCCCGGAGACGGTCCGGCTGTTATGACAGCCATCGACGGTCACCCGATGGCCAAAAAAGGAGAGCCGGGTAAAGCGCTTTTTACCTCCAACCTCTCTTCCTTTATCGGAGGAACCATCGGAATTATCATTCTGACCATTACCGGTCCGGCTCTGGCCAGACTGGGACTCAAATTCGGTCCGGTTGAGATGGCGGCGCTCCTTATGGTGGCCATGACATCCCTGGGTTGGCTTTTGGGAGACAATCCGACCAAAGGTGTGGTTTCGACCCTTCTGGGTGTTATGCTGGCCACCATCGGTTTTGATATTGTTGTGGGAACACCCCGTTACGACTTCGGTTCCCTTCACCTTCTGGGCGGAATATCCTTTATCCCCCTTGTCATCGGTATGTTCGGTTTCTCCCAGGTTATGGAGATGATGGAACCCCGCAAACAGGGCGATTCTGTAGATATGAAGCTGACCCTCAAGGACAGCATCCTCAATAAATCGGAAACAAGAAGACTTCTGGGACCTGCCATCCGTTCCAGTTTCCTGGGAACCATAATTGGTATTCTTCCCGGTGCCGGTGCCACAACAGGTTCCTTCCTGGGCTATATAACAGAGAAGAAAATCGGTAAAAATAAAGATAAGATGGGTACAGGAATCCTGGAAGGTGTTGCTGCAGCAGAAGCCGCCAACAACTCAGCGGCAGCCGGAGCCTTTGCCCCCCTCCTGTCACTGGGGATTCCCGGTTCAGGAACAGGTGCAGTTCTTCTGGGTGGTCTTTTAATGTACGGCCTGACCCCCGGTCCCAGACTGTTTCAGAACGAACCCGAGTTCACCTGGGGTCTTATTGCCTCTCTCTATGTGGCCAATGTGATCACCCTGATTGTGGCTCTGTCCATCATTCCCTTCCTGATCAAGATCCTGAAGGTACCCGTGAAGATTATGGTTCCCATTATCACAGCGGTTTGTATAATGGGCGCCTATAGTGCCAGCAACTCCCTGTATGGAGTTATGCTGATGCTCACCTCCGGATTCGCAGGTTTTCATCTGAAGAAAAACAATTATCCCATTGCTCCCCTGCTGCTGGCTTTTGTACTGGCACCCACACTGGAGCGGGATTTCAGAAGATCATTTATTATATCCGACGGCAGTCCCTGGATTTTCTTCCAGCGCCCCATTGCCTGCGGCCTGATTATCTTCCTGCTTCTGACCATCCTTTCTCCTGTTATCAGAAAAGGGATTGAAGCCGTGAAAAAGTCCAGAACCGGCACAACAGCGCAATAAGGGAACAGGGATATATACCTATGAAAGCCATAATGGTTATGTTTGATTCACTGAACAGAGATATGCTCTCATCCTACGGATGTGAATGGACCAGAACAGAAAACTTCAAGCGCCTGAGTGAAAAAACAGTAACTTTTACCAACAGCTTTGCAGGAAGCCTGCCCTGTATGCCGGCCCGAAGAGAGCTGCATACCGGCCGTTACAATTTCCTGCACAGATGCTGGGGCCCTGTAGAACCCTTTGATGATTCCATGCCGGCGATTCTGAAGGAAAACGGCGTCTACACCCACCTTGTGAGCGATCATGCCCACTACTGGGAAGACGGCGGCGCCACGTACCATACCCGATACAACAGCTGGGAAGCATTCAGAGGCCAGGAAGGAGATTCCTGGAAAGGCGAGGTGGCAGATCCGGAGATTCCCGAAGATGCCATCGGCCGGAAGAAACACTCCTGGAGACAGGACTGGATAAACAGAAAGTACATGCCCAATGAAGAGGATATGCCCCTGTATAGATCCTTTAAGGCAGGTATGGAGTTTATAGAGAAGAACAAAGACAGTGACAACTGGTTCCTGCAGCTGGAAACATTTGACCCCCATGAACCATTCTTTGTTCCCGAACACTATGCCGAACTGTATGACGATGATTATGAAGGTGTTCATTTTGACTGGCCTGCCTATCAGGAAGCCACGGGCTATACAGACGAGCAGATTGCCCATGTACGAAAACGGTATGCGGCACTCCTGAGCATGTGCGATGCCTATCTGGGAAAAGTTCTGGACATGATGGATGAGCACAATATGTGGGACGATACCATGCTCATCGTCAACACGGACCATGGTTTTCTTCTGGGCGAACATGGCTGGTTCGGCAAGAACAGAATGCCCACTTATACCGAAATAGCCCGGACACCCTTCTTTGTATGGGACCCCCGCACAGGTGTGAAAAACAAGGAAAACCGGCAACTGGTTCAAACCGTGGACATTGCCCCGACCCTTCTGAATTACTTTGGAATCGATGTCCCTGCAGACATGCAGGGAGAGAGCCTCCGGACTCTGATCAGTGATGACACAGCCGTCAGAGAGGGAGCCCTGTTTGGTCTGCACGGAGGACACATCAACTATACTGACGGCCGCTATGTGTATATGAGAGCCCCTGTCAGCCCGGATGACAGACATCTGTATAACTACACATTGCTGCCCACCCATATCTACAGCCTGTTCACACCGGAAGAGCTGAAAGATATGACTCTGGAAGAACCCCTCTCCTTTACCAAGGGATGTCAGGTACTGAAAATACGGGCTTTAAAGCCCTCCCACAATACCTATCAGCATACACTGGGAGACTTCCTGTTTGATCTTGTGAATGATCCTGAACAGACTTTGCCGATCACGGATCCGGATCTGGTGAAATCGATGCAGGAGAAAATGAGTCTGCTTATGAGAGAAGCGGATGCCCCGGAAGAGGCGTATATCCGCTACGGTCTGAGCAGACCGGAATAAAATGACCCCGCAGAGTCTGATCTGCCCGTAACAAGCATAAAATCCCGGTCTTCCGGACACGGGATTAAAAAAGAAAAGCAATGAAGGAGCTTAAAATGAAAAAACTGTTAACTGTTTTATTGATGGTTGCCCTGACAGCCGGTGTTGTCTTCGCAGAAGGTCAGCAGGAAGCTGAGGGACCCTGGTCTCCCACAAAAGGTGTGGAGTGGGTTGTAACTTCCAGTGCCGGTGGTGGATCTTCCATCTTTACTCAGAACATTGTTGAAATTATGAAAAATGAAGGTATTGTTGAGAAAAACATTATCATCAACTACAAAACTGACGGCGGCGGTGCTGTTGGAAGAAGAGCTGTTTCCATGATGAAAAACGAAGCTCATACTCTTCTGACATTCAACTCCGGTGACCTGCAGCCTCTGGTAACAAGAGAAGGCGGAGACCTGGATGGACTGACACCTCTTGCAGTAATGGCTCTGGACGGACAGATCATCCTTGCAAACTACGACTCACCCTATGCTGATATGGAAGCTCTGATCGCCGGTCTTAAGGGCGGAGACAGAATTATTGTGGGGGGTTCCAAATCTGATGACGAGGCCATCTACAATGCCATGAAATCCGAAATCGGCGGCAACATGGAATACCTGAGATCCGACTCTACAGGTGAAGCCCTGACTCAGCTTCTGGGCGGACATGTTGATATCGCTATCGCCAAACCCGCTGCTTCTTTCGATCTGGTATCCAGCGGCGAGCTGCGCCCCATGGTTTCTGCCGGAGCAACCCGCTTTGCAGACCCCTTTGACGCTCCCACCTTCGGTGAACTGGGATACGACATTGAATTCCAGATTTACAGAGGTGTTGTAGGACCCGCTGATATGCCTGAAGAAGCTGTAGCCTATTGGTCTGATGCTCTTGCAAAAGTCGCTGCAACCAGCGCCTGGAAAGAAAACTACATCAACAAGTTCCTGCTTGTAGATCACCATCTTGGTGCTGAAGATGCCAAGGCTTACATGCAGAAATTCGAAGATATGTACACAAAATAATTAAGTACTAAAAACGAGACCATCCTTATCAAAAAGGATGGTCTCCTGTTGATAACGTATACCCTGATAAAAAGAACAGCAAATGATAACTAGATTTTTAATGACCATACTGATCGGTATTACCGGCGGGATAATAGGCATAAAACTGAAACTGCCTGCTGGTGCTCTTTTTGGTGCAATGGTTGCGACAGCCATTTACAATCTGTTATGCAATAAAGGATATATTCCTCCTCAACTGGATACTGTAATGCAGATTGTGATTGGAACAATGATCGGTCTGAATTTCAACCTTGAGACTGTCAAAGGCCTGAAATCCGTATTCTTTGCAGCAGTCATCATGGTTATTGGTCTTTTAGTTTTCAGCTTGATTCTGGGATGGCTCATATCAAGGCTTACGGGAATGGATCTGATAACCGCATTGTTCAGTGCGTCTCCCGGTGGTTTGAGCAATATCGTTCTTATTTCAAAAGCTTATGGAGGCCAGGCTCATATAGTGGCACTGCTCCATACGTTGCGACTGGTTGCGGTTGTTGTTTTCATGCCGGTTATTGTTCAGTTTATATCACGGTTTAAATAGTTTCAGGCCAATAAAAACCCGGATCAGCCCGAATGGTTTACAACGATATGAAATCCGGAAAGGAGGAGCAAATCTCCATTAAAAAAATAAATTCCCTTTTAATGGTTTTTTGTATACAATAGAAAACATGGAACAACTGATAACCCGAAAAAACCTGTCCGATCAGGTACATGACCACATCAAGAGAATGATCCTCTCAGGCGAACTGAAAGGCGGAGAACGCGTTCCAGAAGCCTCCCTGAGCAAACTGTTCGGAGTCAGCCGTACTCCCTTAAGAGAAGCGCTGAAAAAACTGAGCGACTACGGTCTTATCTATCTGAAACCCCGCAGCTATGCGGAAGTCGTCATAATCACAGAGGACGAAGCCCGTCAGATTGCAGAGGTCAGGCTGGACCTTGAAATACTGGCTGCCAAACTGTTTATAAAAAATGCTGCTCCTGAAGATTTTCAGGAACTGAGAAATATATCTGAGCAGTGTCTCAAACTGAATGAAGAGGGAGACAAGGGTGCTTCCTTCGAACTGGACAGCCTCTTCCACATGAAGATTGCCGAAGGCTGCGGTAATTTCTGCCTCTATGAGATTTTCGAGAAACTGGATGCCAGAATACAGCTGCTCCGGTTGAATCAGAAACTGACTCAGTCCTCACTGGCAGACTATATCAAACAGCACAGCATCCTGATTGCCGCCATGGAAAAGGGAGAAGGGAATCTGATTGAATCCATCCTGACATCCCATATTATCCACGATTTTCACGCCAGCAGCTGAACCGGACTGCCAACTTTAAATATACGATAAGCCTCTTTACGAAACCGGTTTCCTTCAGTACAATCCCAAGAGTGGATTCATCAGAAATCAGGGAAACCTCAATATGGACAAACAGAAAAAGATTACCATAATTGAAATAGCCAAACTGGCCAATGTCTCAAAGGGCACCGTATCCAAAGCCCTGAACAACAAACCGGGAATTGGCGGGGATACAAGAGAACGGATTCTGGACATTGTGGACAAGCTGGACTTCCAGCCCGACTCTGCAGCCCGGGCCCTTTCCAATCAGAAAACCAGCAATATCGGACTGGTGATTCCCCATGAAGCCGAATCATCCCTGAAAAACGCCTACTGGGCGGATATGATTTCCTCCATAACTGCAGAATCCGCCAAACAGAACTTCAATCTCATGCTGTTCACGCCCCTCCGGGAAGGGGCACTCTCTGAAATGTACAGGGATATCATTCAAAGCAACAAGGTAGACGGCCTTATCATCGGGTCCGAACTCATAGACACTGTTCATCTGAATCAGCTGAACAGAACATCCCTCCCCTTTGTTCTCATAGGACAGAATCCGGAATTCCATCATCACTGTGTGGATATCGATAATGACCATGCAGCCGGCAGTATGACGGCCTATATGCTGGACCGCGGTTACAACAGAATAGCCTACCTGAGCGGCCCCAGAGCCTACTACTACAACAGGCTGAGGATTAATGCCTACTGGCGGACCATGCAGGAAAGAGATCGCAAGCCCCTGCTGGCCGAAGCGGATGAGCTGGATTCAGAGAGTATCAGCCGAGCTGTGGAGCAGCTCTTTTCGGAGAACCCGGAACCGGAGGGTCTGTTCATCGGAGCCGGAGGAAATTTCCTTTACACCGTTCTGGACTGTCTGAAACAGAAAAAGATCCCCCTCTCCCGACTTGGAATCTGTGTATTTGATGATTACAGATACCTTGATTTTATGGAGCCCGGTCTGACAGCCGTCAGACAGCCCACCGCCGCTCTGGGAAAGGCGGCTGTCAAAAGACTGATCAGGCTTATCAATAATGAGGTTGTGAAAGATTTAAACCAGATATATGAAACAAGCATAACGGAACGAAGCAGCTGTCCCGTGATCAACAGGAAGTATAAGACATGAACAACGAAGAACTGAAAAAGACAATTGACAATATTCTCAAAAACAACATCCTCCCCTTCTGGTCCCGGAAGATGGTTGACCATACAGACGGCGGTTATTACGGCAGAATTGATAAAGACGGCCGTGTAGAGAAGAACGCCCCCAAAGGAGTCATCCTGAACACCAGACTGCTCTGGTCCTTTTCAAGAGCCTGGAGCCGTCTTAATACTCCGGAACTCAGAGAATGTGCGGACCGTTCATTCGCCTGTATCAAAGAGCAGTTTACAGATCCCGACTACGGCGGGCTTTACTGGGAAACAGACCACAAGGGAAATCCTTCCAATCTGCGCAAACAGTGCTATGCCCAGGCCTTCGGAATCTATGCCCTGTGTGAATATTATATGATTTCAAAAGAGGAACAGGCCAAAGAGGAGGCCCTGAAGATCTTCAGACTCCTGGAGAAATACGCCAGAGACAATGAGTACGGCGGTTATCTGGAAGCTCTGTCCCGTGAGTGGCAACAGATGGAGGATGTCCGTCTCAGCCCGGTGGATCAGAATGACAAAAAATCCAATAACACCCACCTCCATATCATGGAAGCCTATACTTCCCTCCACAGGATCTGCAGGACAGAAGAGACCGAAGAAGCCCTTGAGCATGTGATCACGGTGATGATGGAAAAGATCTACAACCCGAAGATCAGAAGCTTTACCCTCTTTTTTACTGAAGACTGGGAAAAACGGTCTGAGACAATGAGCTTCGGCCACGACATTGAAGCTTCCTGGCTGATCTGGGAAGCTCTGAAGGTTCTGGATCATTCAGATTTGACAGAGAAATACCGGGAAGATGTTGTGCTGATCGCCCGGAATGCACTGGATAATTACCTGGAAGGCGAACTTGGTACCCTGGGGATGAGGAATGAGAAGAAAGCGGACGGTTCGGTAGACAGGGATAAGATCTGGTGGGTTCAGAATGAAGGGGCCATTGGATTTCTGAATGCCTATGAACTGACAGGTGATGAAGATTATATGACAGCCGCCCGGAATATCTGGACATTCTGTGATACATACCATGTTGATCATATCAATGGGGAATGGTGGGGATTTGCAAAGGACGACGGCATAAGCGCCAAAACAAATCCTTACAAAGCGGATGAATGGAAATGCCCCTACCACAATTCCAGAGCCTGCATAGAATCTCTGGAGCGCCTGGAGAGAATAGAGCAGGCCCGGCAGGGACTTCAGTAGAAAAACAGAAATCTGTAATAACTTAATCAAACAGGAGATATAGCATGAACCTTTTTAACGAGAGAAAAGAGAGAATCCTCAAAGAATACGAAGAACTGATAAGCCTTCCCAATAAAGCCCTGTTCAGCACCGGGGGTGTATATGAACGCTATGAAAATCCCGTGGTGACGGCAGCCCATATACCGCCCCACTGGCGCTATGATTTCAATCCCGAATCCAACCCCTATTTCATGGAACGTCTGGGAATCAATGCGGCTCTCAATACAGGAGCCATCCTATTCAACAACAAATTCTACCTGATGGTCAGAGTGGAAGGACATGACAGAAAATCCTTTTTCGGTCTGGCCGTCAGTGATAACGGCATCGACAATTTCCGTTTTACCGGCAACCCCGTCCTGATTGACGAGACCGAAGACCCCGATACCAATGTCTATGATGTGCGCCTCACGGCTCATGAAGACGGCTGGATTTACGGCCTGTTCTGTACAGAGCGGAAAGATCCCGAAGCGGCCCCCGGAGATGAAAGCTCCGCGACTGCCCAATGCGGCATTATCCGGACAAAAGACCTGGAAAACTGGGAACGTCTGGCCGATCTGAAAACCTCTTCCTCCCAGCAGAGGAATGTGGTTCTCCATCCTGAATTCATCGAAGGGAAATATGCTCTGTACACCCGTCCCCAGGACAGCTTTATAGAAGCCGGGAGCCAGGGCGGTATCGGCTGGGGCCTCAGCGACTCCATGGTAAATGCCGAAGTAAAGAGCTCTGTTATTATGGATAAAAAGGTATACCACACCATCAATGAAGTGAAAAACGGCCAGGGTCCCTCCCCCATCAAAACAAAAGACGGATGGCTGCACCTGGCACATGGTGTGAGAAACACAGCCGCCGGGCTCCGTTACGTCCTGTATATGTTTCTGAGTTCTCTGGAAGATCCTTCCCGCATCACGCACCGTCCTTCAGGATATTTTATCGCTCCCGAGGGAGAAGAGAGAGTGGGAGATGTGTCGAATGTCGTTTTCGCCAACGGCTGGATTCAGAAGGGGGAAGATGTCTACATCTACTATGCCTCTTCCGATACCCGCTGCCATGTAGCCACCACAACCATCGACAGGCTCCTGGATTATGTTAAGAATACACCGGAAGATCCCCATACATCCCGGGAATGTGTAATTCAAAGACGTAAACTGGCAGACTCCAACCAGACTTTCCTTTAATCTGCAACAGGGGCGGTCAGTCTGTTTTTACAGCTGCTGCCCTTGAACTTGCAGCTGGCCAGACAGTCATTCAGAGCAGTCGCTTCTACCTGTCCGGTTCCTGTATTGAAGAAGATTTTTCTGCCGTGACAACCGCCGGTGTGACGTTCGACAACCCGGATACTTTCTTCCTGTAGAACACTTTCAGCTACTTTGATATTTCGACTTCCGGCACTGTCGGTTCCGGAAATGGTGATACTGGTTCCGACACCGATAATCCGGGCTGTCAGATCACTACGGTTTGACCCCTCCTGCCGCAATTTCTCAATCATATGGACAATTGAGTTATTACCATACCGGTCGCTGTTATCACCGTCGGGAGACCGGGAAAGGATAAAATGATTCATGCCGCCCTGTTTCAGACGGTTGTCATACAAACAGACGGAAATACAGGAGCCTACAGTGGTTCTGAGCCACCCGCCGGTGCTCGAAGTATGTATCTGTCCTGTCATCACATAGGGACAACTCTCTTTGGAATCCATATATGTAATGTAATAAATAATCCGACAAAGGTCATGTCAAACAGACAAAAAGAACCCCGACGACCGTCGGGGTTTTAAATCATTTACAAACTCAGGATTGGATAAAAAACGTATCAAGAAGCCAGTTCTGAGTTTCCACAGCATTTCCATTTGTGATCAGATTTCTCAGTTCACCCCGTCTGTCATCGGTCAGTCTCCGGTCAATCATCTGAAGGAATTTAACACTGGCTTCCAGTGCTCCCTTTCCCTCTTCCCTATAGGGATACTGATCCATGGAATACCATCCGTCATATCCGGTTTCTTTCAGCCAGAAGAGTAATTCCACATATATCGGAAAATGGACACTCCCCACAATCATATCATCATCCCATGCATTGTAATTGTCATTAAAATGCATATGAAAGAGTTTATTGCCATATTCCTGAAGAATAACAGCCGCTTCTGCTACATTTTCACCGGCAACAAACGAGTGTCCCGTATCGATAGTGACTCCCACATTATCAAGGCCTATTTGTTTAGCCATAAGCAGTGTATCCGATGCCCGTGCCATAAAAGAGAAATTACGAGGCTCTTTTGGTTTATATTCCAGAGAGAACCTGATATCAGGGGCTTCGGAAGCAAGAAGATACAGATTCTCTTCAAGCCATTTCCTTTCCTGAACCAGATGACTCTGCAGACTATAGTCAAAACCATCCTGACCAGGCCAAATATTTAAAGTAGGGCATTTCAAAATACGTGCGATCTCAACACATTCCCGAGTATAGTCCAGTGCCATAGATCGTGTTGTTGCATCTTTTGCAGACAGAGAACCTCTTCCCCATTTCTTCTGTCCGAAATGGTCAGGAATGATCGAGACACAGCTGAGACCATATTTATCCAGCAGCCCCTTCATATCATGGGCATTTTCCAGAGTAACATCCCAGGTGCCGACAAGTTCAATACCTTTGACTCCCTCTATTTCAGAAGCTTGCCTGACAAGATCCTCTTTGGAGAGAACATCCTTATATCCACTGGACAGAAATCTGTCACAGGTATTTCCGAGATTCCCCAGAATTACAGAATACTTCAACATTATTAACTCCTTTTCCCTGCTCCAAAGCGGATCAGGGCATATAAAATACCTCTTCAAGAGGCCAGATTTTTGGAGATGAATCCTCATTACACTCCATCAACGGTTCCATAAATTTCCACCACCGCCTCTGGACCTCACCTCCGGGTTGATTTCCTGAACCTTTTTCTTCATCCTGTTTATGAAAGGCGAAAAGAAACTCTGTCTCTTTGTCGTAGGCTATTGAAAATTCAGACAGTCCGGCTGCCTTCAGCTCTTGTACAAGATCGGGCCAGATTTCATCATGCCTCTTTTTATACTCCGCAATTTTACCGGGATGAACTCTCATCTTAAACAGAACTCTCATACAGCTGCCTCGGATTTCGCTTCCAGAGCCTTTCTGACATTTCGCTTGTTTATGACATAATTCATAATAAGAACCAGAATCAGTACAGCACCCCAGATCACATCCCGGTAGAAATTACTGACATTTTCAAACATATTCAGTCCTGAGGAGAGAACCTGAAGAATCAGAATAGCCATGGTCACTCCTGCGATGTTCCCAAAGCCTCCCATTGGATTAACCCCTCCCAGTACGGCAATCAGAACACACTGCAAGGTATAGGAAGAACCATAATCTGCCTTTGCAGAGTTCACCCGTGCCATCATAATCAGACCGGCGAATGAGGAAAGAACGCCGGAGATCATGTAGGTTTTAATCAACACAGCTGTATTATTAATTCCGGCAAATTTGGAAGCTGTGGGATTCGTTCCCACCAGAAACAGCTCTTTCCCCAGCTTTGTCCTGCTTAACATAATTCCCGTTACAACCGCGATGATCACAAAGATGATAAAAGGCATGGGTAGAAATCCCGCATATGTTTTGTTTCCGATTTTTGAAAACATAATCGGCAGACCGCTGATAGGCCTCCCTTCAGTCAGGACAATGGCAATTCCTGTAAACAACTGCTGGGTTCCCAGTGTTGCCAGAATGGGAGGAATATGAAATCGGCTGATAAGAGTCCCATTAACAAATCCGGCTACCAGACCTGTTGCAACGGCAATAAATATACCCGCAATAAGCATAGGTATGACCAGAGAATTGGGAGCCCCCTTGGGAACCATGGCAATGAGGAATTTTGCTGTAATAATAGCAGACAGATTGGCCGTACCCACTACAGCAAGGTCTATTCCTCCGGTAATCATGGCCAGACTGATTCCTATGGCCATGATTCCATATTCCGGAAACTGTTTCATCATAGAAACCAGGTTCCAGGATCTCAGAAAAATATCCGGTTTCAGCAGACTCATCAGCAGGAATACAAAAACAAACATGACGAACAAACGCATGAGGTTAGAGTCATTAAACTGTATTTTTTTCATTAGCTTTTTCATTTATTCCCCCTTTTGAGAAGAGCTGTCCAGAAGGACTTATTGCCAAGGGGGTCATTTTTGCTGACCTGATAGGCTGAGACACCGGTACCGATTATAATGATGGCTCCGGTAAAGACCTTCTGCCAATAGGTAGGAATACCCAGCATTATGAGACTGTTGGCCATCATGGTCATAAGTCCCATACCCAGCATCGTACCGGTCAAGGTTCCCAGACCACCGGTTACCCGGGTTCCTCCCAGTACAACGGCAGCGATTACAGTCATTTCCATTCCCAGTAAATTGGTGGGATGACAGTTTCTCATCATACTGGCTCTGGCAATTCCGGCGATACCGGCGATCAGCCCTACATAGGAATATATAAAAAGCTGAATTCCGAAGACGTTGAAT
>JAQQAM010000201.1 GCA_028532905.1 Spirochaetales bacterium | reverse complement strand
GGGTTCCGGAATGTTTTACCATTGATGTCCCCAAAGAGGAGGATTCCCTGCTCCTCCTGTATCCTCCCAGCCTGAAGAACGGATGCAGAATGAAACCTCTTGGGGTATTTATTCCCTCTTATGAAGACAGGGGGGCTCTTTCTGTAGAAGACGGGGCGGCGGTTTCAATATTGATGACTCTTGTCCAAAGTGGTCAGGACTTCAGTGATTTTAACTGTCAGCGTTTTCTGTTTGAAATGGGAGAGCTGGATGATCCCTGGCTGGCAGAAGAAGAAACCCTGCTCAGGCAGCTGTCACTGAGGCAGATGCGCAGCTGGTATATCCGGGAAAAAACTCTTTTTGATCTGGAGATTTATCTGCCTTCAGGCTCCTGGTACGGATCTGTTCCCTCTGGGACTCCCCGGGAATCATCGGGCCTGGAAAATCCGGTTGCAATAGTCCTGCCTGAAGGATACAGTTTTCTGGTTTCCCCTGATCGGCTGGAGCTTGTTGAAATCCAGGTGGATGATCATGGACAGGCTGTGTGGATCAGAGAATCCCTTGTGCAGGAAGCTCCCAGTCAATAAGTTCCTGCCCGGTCTGCTTCAGATACTCGTTGCTCCGGCTGAAAGGACGGCTGCCGAAAAATCCTCTGTACGAGGAGAGGGGGGAGGGATGGGGACTCTCGATCACCAGATGCCTGTCCCTGTTGATAAAACTCCCTTTCTTGCGGGCATAGCCCCCCCATAGGATAAAGACCAGGTTTTCCCTGCGGCTCTCCAGTTCCCGGATGATCCGGTCGGTGAAGGTCTCCCAGCCCCGTCCCTGATGGGAGCCGGCCTGATGAGCGCTTACGGTGAGAACCGAGTTTAGAAGGAGAACCCCCTGATCCGCCCAGCTGCTCAGGCAGCCGTGAGAGGGGGGAGTCAGTCCCAGGTCCGTTTCCATCTCTTTATAGATATTGACCAGACTGGGGGGAGGCTGAACGCCGGGCTGTACGGAAAAACAGAGCCCGTGAGCCTGTCCCGGACCATGATAGGGGTCCTGTCCAAGAATCACCACTTTCACCCTGTCAAAGGGGGTCCGGTCCAGAGCATAGAAAATCTGCTTCCCCGGAGGGAATATAGCCGTCCCTTTCTCTTTTTCATTCAGGAGGAACTGCCGCAGCTCTTCCATGTAGGGCTGTTCGAACTCGTCGGCCAATACATTCAGCCAGCTCTGATCCAATTTTATCTCCCTGTTCATACTTAACTCCTGGTTCCGGTGGATGCTTCTATCTTCGGAACGGTCATGGCAAACAGGGTGTTCCCCACGGCCATTACTGCGGCCAGTACAAAAAGCCATTCCACACCGAAGGTTTTCCACAAAAATCCCCCGCCGAAGGCGATGATCACCGATATGAGATGGTTGATGGAGATACCCGTTGAGAGGGAGGCTGTCATCTCTTCCTTATCCTTGCTGATCCGGCTCACATAGACGCTGGCGGCCATACTGGCGTTGGAAATAATCCAGTCCAGAACAAAGTTGATGCTGACAACCCATATGGCTATTTCTTCAGAGAATATTCTGTGGGCAAATCCGTACATCAGGCAGACAAAAAAGAGGATCACCGTATCACCGATCATAATGGTCCGGTAACCCAGCTTGTCTATGAGTTTCCCGATAAGGGGAGTGAAGAATATATTGAACAGGGCACAGATCCCCAGCAGGGATGCCAGGTATTCGGTCTGGGCACCGTAATGAAGAATCAGAAGATAGGGGCCGAATGTGAGAAAAACCTGTTTCCGGGCTCCATAGAAAATCTCAAGTCCGTAGAACTTTCCGTATTTACGGCTGAAGTAGAGGCGCTTTCTCTCCAGTTGGCCGCCGGACTGGATCATCCCGAAGGCGGCAAAAAGAGCCAGCACCATAATGATCCCCACGGCCATAAAGACAATCACATAACCCATCCGGCCGCCGGCATCCCGGTCGCTCTGAATGGCAGGCAGAAGAAAGATCATGGGGACCAGAGCCAGACCGATCACCTGGCCGGCATTTTCCATCCCCCGCAGGAATCCGATGGCCATGCCTTCCTTACCCGGTTCCGAGGAGTGGATGGCATAGGACTGCCGAACCGGCATAATCAGATGTTCCCCCAGGCTCCAGAGTGTCAGACAGACAACCGCTGGCACAACGGAGGTTCCAATAATCAGAAATCCGATGATTCCGGCCAGGGAGATTCCCAGAGCCAGACGGATAATCTGTCTCTCGGCAACACGGTACAAAAGAGCCAGTAGCAGAAACAGAAGAAGCCCCGGCAGTTCCCGGAAGAACTCGACGATTCCCCGTCCCGCCTCATCAATGCCCAGAAAGGCCAGATAGTTGTCCTGGACGCCCCGAAACAGGCCGCCTCCAAATCCGAAAAGCATCATGGCCAGTAAGAAAAGCCAGTATCGTTCCACACGCTGTGAGCTCAGTGCTGCTGTTAATGATTTCATGATCTACGAGGATATCCCCAATGGCTCAAAGGGGCAAGCCGGTTTATTCCGGGGTAGACTGATTCTGCTGCTGAATCAGTCCCAGACTTTTCAACGCTTCATCCTTATCCAGCAGCTGATTGGTTATATATTTATGAAGAACGGAATTGATCAGGGTCTGGTAGGGCATCCCTTCTCTGGCGGCCTTCTCTTTGAGCATGCCCAGGTCCTGTTCTGAAATACGAAGACTGATTACCCGGTTTTTTCTGGCCTTGTCGAGGATGGCATTTACACGTGCTTTTTCCTGGGCTGAAATAGGAATCAACTGTTCAATTTCTTTCTCAATTTGCTTTTCTGCGTTTTCTCTTCCTCATACCCCTATTAAGGGAACAGGCAGGCTTGCTGATTCAAACAGAACCTTTCTGGATGATTAAAAACATTTGTTCTCTAATGCTGTTTTGTGTAAACTGAAAAACAGGAGATCTGAAAATGAAAAAAACAATACTAGTATTATCACTGTGCTTATTAGGACTCACAGCCTGGGCGGGGGAAATACCTTCCGGAACATGGATGCAGACCGCTTCCACAGCCGGAGATGCGGATGTGTCCATTACAGTAATGGAAGTAACCGATCGTATTATTGCCGTAGAAGGATCAAACGGCTGGAAGGGGTTTGCCTGGTACGATGAAGCAAGAGACAGGTACAAAGGCTTTTTCGAACTCGTCCCCAACAGCGCTAACCCCATGGCTAAATGGCGGAACCGGGTTTTTCAGATGGAACTGAAATACGACGGCCTGACCCTGACTCTGGAGGGAATGTCGGATGATATCGTTTTTGCCGCCACCTACTGGAATAAGTAAAACACCAGCTGCGACGGATCTCTGCCTTAAAAACATATGAAATACAGGGGACTCAGAGATCATTCAGTTGATTCAGGCTATAATGATTTAAAATTTAATAACGGAGTATTATCATGAAAAAGTTTTTCACAATTCTTCTGGCGGTCCTGTCCGTATCCTGTACGTCTATGAACAAAGCTGACGTCTCTCTTCCTATGGGAGAATCAACTATTACCCTTCCATCCGGAGCCATGGGTACTATTTTAATTGCTGATGGAAATGAGGCTCCCTTTGTCATCATGTATCACGGATATGCCAGTACTAAGGATGAAGTAGGAAATATGTTTAAGGATGAAGCTGCCCGTCTTCAGGCCATGGGAGTCAGCTCTCTCCGCATCGGTTACAGAGGTTGGGACGGACCCGAATTCGATCAGACCTTTCTCAGTGTTCATACAATGATGGAGGATGCTCAGGAAGCTCTGGATTATGTGCGCAGCCTTCCCTATGCGGATAACAATAAAATTGCTCTTCTGGGATTCAGTATGGGCGGTGGAGTAGCTCAGTATATTGCCGGAACCAATGCGAAAAAAGTCGCCGCTGTGGCTACCTGGTCCAGCAGCATCGAATATGCCTCTCTCATGGAAGAAGAGGATAAGCAGGCCGCTGTTAAAGAAGGTCAGGTAGAGCTGGATCTGGGATGGCGGAAAATCACCCACAGCCAGGAGTTTGTTGAATCTCTGGACAGCTACAATCCTCTGGAAACATCCAAAAAGTACACAGGTCCCTTCCTGATTGTTGATGGCACAGATGATTACCTGTATCCCAACACCGCCGTTCTGAAAGAGACCCATCCTCGGGCGGAAGTTTTTGAGATTCAGGGAGCCGATCATATCTACCATGTCCTTTCCGGTGATACTACTCTGTCGGATATGGCCATTGATAAAACAGCAGACTGGTTTAAAGAGCAGCTGCAGTAGTCACTGTTTGATAATATTGGGCATCCCGGGTTAAAAGACACGGGATGCCCTGCCCCCCCTGGAGTGAACTTGATTATCCAGGTTATGCACTCTACAATTAGTTATGCCCCGACCGGAGTTACAATCCAATACCAAATACACTTATCAGGATTACCTGAAATGGCCCGATGATGAGCGCTGGGAAATAATTCATGGGGTGGCCTATGCAATGTTTCCAGCCCCCAGCTACCGGCATCAGTCCCTCTCCCGGGATCTGGAATTCCTTTTTCATACCTATTTGAAAGACAAAGCAGGGTGTGAAATCTTTGATGCTCCCTTCGATGTCCGTTTTCCTCATCCTCTGGGACAACTCAACGATTCGGACTCCAGCGATACAGTTGTACAGCCCGATCTTCTTGTTGTCTGTGATCCTGAAAAACTGACGGAAAAGGGCTGTGTCGGTGCTCCCGATCTGATAGTTGAAATCCTTTCTCCCGGCAGTGTTCACCGGGATTTGAATGAAAAATATGCCCTTTATCAGGATCAGGGGGTGAAAGAGTACTGGATCGTCTATCCCGATGAGAACATCATAGACATCCACTTCTTCAATGATAAAACAGGTCTTTATGACGAGAAAATCAGCTATAAACAGAAGGACTCCATCGAATGCCGGCTCCTGGAAGGGCTGACAATTCCTCTTACTGATGTGTTTCAATCCATGGAATAGGGAATGCAGCGGCAGGGTCCCGCAGGCCCCAGCGGCCCGGAAGTAGCTGGAAAAAGGACGTGGATCAGGCCCTATAAGAGGAGAGCTGCCGGAATCGTTCCTCGGCGAAGCCTACGGTACGATCCTGAACCGCCCCTGGGACCGCTTCGGCCCCGTAGATTCCCCAAAATCAGAAAAAAATACACAAAAAAAATCCCCTCAAAGCCAGCAGGCTCCGGGGGATGTATCAATTTTCTCTAATGAAGTACTGAATCTCAGTTATGATTCATATGAAATGAAGATTCAAGCCTCAGACAAGGCGTCAAAAGCGGAGTTTACATAATGTAAATGAGCATACTGACAACGCAGAATGGGGCTTGAAGATTATTTCACAACGATATTGACCAGCTTATCGGGAATGGCAATCTCTTTAATGATCGTCTTGCCGTCGGTCCACTCCTGCACCTTTTTCTGAGCGTGAGCGGCAGCCTTCATATCGTCGGGACTGGTTCCGGCGGCCAGCATCATCTTGCAGCGTACCTTGCCGTTGATCTGAACAACGATCTCTTTCTCGTCATCCTTTGTAAGCTCTTCGATATACTGGGGCCAGGCTTCGTAGGCCAGAGTCTCACCCTTGCCGAGCTTTTTCCACATCTCTTCAGCCAGATGGGGCGCATAAGGAGCGATCAGGAGAACAAAAGGTTCCCACAGGGCTCTGTAGCACTTGTCCAGTTTGTAGGCTTCGTTGATGAAGATCATCATCTGGGCGATACCGGTGTTGAACTCCAGATCTCTGGTGTCATCGTTCACCTTTTTTATGGTCTTATGGAGCACTTTCAGCATATCCTTGGAGGGCTCGTCGTCGGTAATCTCCCGTTCGGCGAT
>JAQQAM010000200.1 GCA_028532905.1 Spirochaetales bacterium | reverse complement strand
GGAATTCCCGTATCTGTGGGCATAGGGGCCAGCAAGACTCTGGCAAAGATTGCCGGAAAGCGGGCCAAGGATGCTCCTGACGGGGTCTGCCTGCCGGCGGATGAGGAGTGGGCGGCCATTCTGGAAGCTACGGATGTGAGAAAAATATGGGGCATTGGGCGGCAGTACGCCCGGAAACTCCACAGCAAAGGAGTCATCACCGCGGCAGACCTGATGAGACAAGAGGACAGCTGGGTCAAGAAGGAGATGACCCTTGTGGGTCTGAAGACTCTCTGGGAGCTCCGGGGCAGACCGAGCTTCACCCTGGAGGAGGCCCCGCCCCCCAAGCAGGGCATCATAAGTTCCCGGAGCTTCTCCTTTCCTGTAACCGAGAAGGAGGATATTCTGGAAGCCGGAGCCGATTATGCCTCCCGGGCGGCGGAGAAACTGCGGGTCCAGGGCTCCTCCTGCCGGGTGGTTCATACCTCAATTATGACCAACCCCTTCAGAGAATCGGACCGGCAGTATGCCAGAGGCATCACAGAGCAGCTCAGCTTTCCCATGAACTACACCCCGTCCATTGTGGCTCTTGTGCGCCGGCAGCTGGAAAAGCTCTACCGCCCCGGGTTCCGGTACAAGAAGATATCTGTATTTCTCAGCGAAATAGAGCCCTGCAGAGAGGAACAGCTGGATTTGTTCTACAGGAAGGACGACAGAGCCGCGGCAGTAATGGAGGCGGTAGACCATATCAACAGCCGCTACGGCAGGCATACCATGCACTGCATGCCCCTGAGACCCGGGAGCCGGTGGCAGATGAAAAGGGAGTACCTGTCACCCTGCTATACAACCAAATGGACCGAAATTCCCCTGGTTCGCACAGGCGGGCCTCTCCCGACCCTTGTGAAGGCCGAAAAAAAATAGGTTCTTCACTCTTTTCTTGTTTATTATTCAGAAAACAGCCATAAGACAATCACAAAATGAACACATAAGTCTTTTATATTCTGTAACATAAACTAATCACAGTTGTTAACTAAGTATTAAAGCTGACAAACAAGGTTGGTTAAGATTTTTTCATTTTACTTTCTCCATTTCAGAAGCCGTTACGTTGTGACGGCTTCTGTTTTTTATAAACAGGAGAAATAATGGGGAGAATTACTCTCCGGAGGGCCTTCTTTCCGAAATATAAAGCCCCACCACCCGGGAGATAACGATGGCCACATACAGAGTGCCAGTTATGCCCTCCAGTGAGGCAGTCAGGCGGGCCAGAGAACTGACAGGGACAATATCTCCGTACCCCAGACCTACCAGAGTGACAAAGCTGTAGTACAGAAGGTTCATATCCCCATAGGACGTAACAAAGGCCTCAGGATCAAAGAAACGGATCAGAACATAAAAGGAATTCCAGAGATTTCCCAGTAGAAAATAGATGGCCACAGAGCCGTAGAGGGTGTCCGCATCCACCTCATGGGAGCTGATCAGGCTTTTAAACAGGCTCTGAATCAGGGCAATGAAGAAGACACTGGCGGAAACCAGTATGGCCAGATGAACAAAATCACTGTCAATAAAAAGAAAAGACCATCTGAAAACAACGAGTATCAGATTAAGGAGCAGAAGAAAAAACATCCGCCGCCGTTCTCCTCCGTAGGCCCAGATCAAAGCAAAGGCAATAACTGTATAGAGGAGGGCACCCAGAAGATTCGCCGTGGAAGGCGCCTCCCGGAGAAGGTGATTCAGAATAAAATTAACAACAAGAACCAGTGTGAGAGACCGGAATCTGGATTTATGAAGCATCAGAACTCCTTAAGAACAGCCTAGACAGAGCACAGAGATTTGATCTTACTCAGCAGAAACTCGTCATGAATCGGTTTCCTGAGAACATCACTCATACCGGCTTTAATGAAATCTTCCTGCAGTTCCCCTTCACCATGGGCCGTAATGGCCAGAATGGGGATCTCCCGGTCTATATTCCGGATCTGCCGGACGGCCTGAATCCCGTCAACACCGGGCATGCTCACATCCATGAGGATCAGCTGGTATTTGTTCTTTTCAAACAGTTCCAGCGCCTCCATTCCGTCACAGGCTTCATCGATGTGCCAGTTCTGCCTCTTGAGGAGAGTGGTCAGGTACAGACGGCTCACAGCATCATCTTCGGCAATGAGCACCGTAAAGCGATCCTCCCGGTGAATCTGAGAACCGGAGGTTCTTTGTCTGTCGGTATTCCCACCGGCATTCCTCCCGTCATCCATCACTGCAGAAGAATCCCCCCGAACCGGATCATTTACCTTGCTTTTATGAAACTCCTCCACAAGGGTCAGAGTTTTTTCTGCCGACAAAAGCATATACTTCAGAAGATCCGCCTGTTCTTCGTCCAGCTGCGTCTCTTCCAGAAGGCTCCCCATGCAGATCACACCGTTCAGGGACGAGCGGATATCGTGGATGAGACTCCCCTTCCCTTTCATGAGAGTACAGACTCCAGAGAGTCGATTATATTGAAAAAAGAGGTAAATCCGAGCTGGTCAAACACGCTCCGCACCTTGTTATCCATTTTCAGAAGATAGAAGGGACTGTTCTTGTGTTCCGCCTGTACCCGGATTGTGGTGAATGTTCCGATGCCGCTGGATGAAATATATTGAAGCCCTTCCAGATCAAGGATAAAGGGATGATTCTCCCAGTCCCCGCTGAAGAAATCAAGAACCGCATCGGCAAACTCAATTGAGTTGCTGTGATCCAGATATCCCTTCAGAGACACAACGGCAGCAGCGGGACTGAACTGATCATTCATCGAACATTGAACAGACAAGCCCTCCTGGCTGTCATTCAGCCTGTTTAAAGCACTGAAATCCAACATGTCAGAAACTCCTTTACTCTGCCGGACCGCAACAGGGCGCCAGCAATAGAAATAACAGCCCCGGAGGACTGACTCAATGACGGCAGGAAAAGAACGGTTTCTATTGTATCATAAACAAATGTTCTTTACAAATACAGTAATATTAAAAAAAGGGACCGCGTCCGCTAACAGAGGGTCCCTGAATGATGGCAAGAGAGAGATACTCAGTTCTGAGTCTCGGGGTTTGATTTCAATTTGGTATACAGAAACCGTTTGATTTTCATTGAGGGGGTCTTCTCAAAAGGCTCCACCTGTTCAATCATTTTACCAAGACGGCTCAAGGTATTCAGACTGGCATTGGCACTCTGTCTGATCTTTTCAAGGGTTTCTTCCCTGATTCTTCCCAGTTCCTCGGGTTTGGCTTTCAGGGAAGCAATAAACTCATCCAGCTTTTCCGTATTCAGCTGAACCCGTCCGACCAGGGTATTGCCGATTCTGGTAACAAGGGATTCCTGTACAAAGGGATCCCGGTTCAGGACAGCTTCAATTTCCTCGGGGTAGATATTTTCACCGTTGGGGCCCAGAATCATATTCTTCAGGCGTCCCTTGATAAAAAGAACATTGTTTGCATCCAGATAACCCAGATCGCCGGTTTTGAACCAGCCGTCTTCTGTAAAGACTTCCGCTGTTTTCTCTTCATCCTTGTAATATCCCAGCATGATATTGGGACCGATGGCCTGAATCTCACCGTGGCCGGTTTCAGGGTTGATATCGGCAATCCGGAGCTCTACATCCCGGAAGGGCTTACCGATGGCTCTGTAAACAGAGCGGGAGGGGGCGTCTCCTGCCAGGCAGGGTGCCGTTTCGGTCAGACCGTACCCTACGGAATAGGGGAATTTGGCATCCCGGAGGAATTTTTCCACATCCGGAGCCAGAGGAGCCCCGCCGATTCCGAAGAAGCGGAGTTTTCCGCCGAACAGTTTTTTAAGCTTTTTTCCGGCTACGGCTCTATTGAGAATAAACTGAGTGGGCCGGAAGGCATACAGGGCTTTGAGTACAGCAGAACCGGCAAACTTGGGCGCAATGCTGCTTCTGTAGATTTTTTCGATTAAAAGAGGCACCGTCAGCATATGCTCGGGCTGCACCTTACTCAGGGCAGGAAGCATGATTCTGGCTGTAGGGGCGCCGTTGATGTAGTGAACAGAGGCACCGCTGATCATGGGAAGGATCAGTCCCAGGGTACATTCATAGGAGTGGGCCAGAGGCAGAACCGAGAGAAACTTGTCCCCTTCCCTGACCTGGGGAATTTCCAGTCCCACCCGGGCATTATGGGTGATATTCTTATGAGAGAGCATGACTCCCTTGGAATTTCCGGTGGTTCCAGACGTATAGAGGATAGCGGCTATGTCATTTTCTTCTGCGTGGTAAAGATGATCCTCCGCCTGAAAAGAGGCATCCTTTAGAAGGTCTGCATTCACCTCAAAAACATCACTGCCGCCGGTGGAAAAGCTGCCGCATTTCAGTCCGTCCCGGATCAGCACAAACTGTCCTTTTGCGGCAGGAGCAGAGCTTTTGATTTTGTCCAGAACCTTATCGGAAGCGAAGAGGAACACCGAGTCCGAATGGTCAAGGATGTTATTCATCTGCTCGGCGGAAAAGTCAGCCATAATGGGGACCACAACGGCGCCCATGGTGGTGACGGCTATGTAGACCTGTCCCCATTCGGGACGGCTCTCACTGATCAGGGCAACTTTATCTCCTATACCCACACCCTGATTGTTCAGGTGGGTCTGTATTTTTCTGATATTCTGATCAACCTGGGCATAGCTTTCTCCGGTTTTGCCGGCATAGCCCAGAAATCCAAGATCCTTGTAGGCTTCCCGGCTTTTGGACCAGGCTTCGCTCAGGGTATATGGATCAAGTTCGTATGTCATTTTAAACTCCATTAATAGGCAATTTTAAATATCCATTGTCTTTTCCTTTATGAGGAAAAGAAAACATCCCTGCCATAGTGCAGAAAATGTCCGGACCGTGTCAAAGGTTCATACAGAATAGACTATGTTCATTGTATGAAGAATAGTAAAGTTTTACTATTTCAATCTCTTTTTTCCTGTTTTCAGGCTTTAAAGCCCTCTGAATCCCCTCTCTTGTTCCCGGACAGGTCTGTATTGCAGGATTCTCATAATAGCATAAGAAAAGTGGCAACAGAGAATAAATCCTTTCCATCCCTCTCCTATTTACAGTTCCTGCCTTAAAACGTATAGTTTCACAAAGAATTATTATTAGGAGAGAACCGTGAAAAAAGTCGGGATTATCGGATGGAGAGGAATGGTAGGATCAGTACTGATGGACAGAATGATGTCCGAGGGCGATTTCACCAGAAAAACAATGGAGCCTCTTCTGTTTTCTACATCCCAGGCCGGGCAGGATGCCCCTGATTTCGGAAGAGAACTGCCCCCTCTGGCAGATGCCTTTGACATTGAACTGCTGAAGAATCAGGACGTGATCGTAACCTGTCAGGGCGGCTCATACACGGAAAAAGTCTACCCTGAACTGAAAAAAGCCGGATGGAAGGGATACTGGATTGACGCCGCTTCCACCTTGAGAATGAAAGACGACAGCCTTATTGTACTGGACCCGGTCAACAGAAATGTAATTGACAAGGGACTCGCCTCGGGCATTACCACCTATGTGGGGGGAAACTGCACTGTCAGCCTGATGCTCATGGCCATGGGAGGACTGTTCAAGCAGAACCTTGTGGAAT
>JAQQAM010000199.1 GCA_028532905.1 Spirochaetales bacterium | reverse complement strand
CCTCTCAGGAATTAGATCCGGAGCGTCAGCCGGAGCCATGGGCTGCATGGCCGCCTACAACGATATTGACGGCATGCCCTGTCATGCCAACCGGGAGCTCCTCACAGATATTCTCCGGGAGGAAATGGGATTTGACGGCCTGGTCATGTCAGACGGCTGCGGTGTGGACCGGCTGGAACCTGTTGTGGGAAGTCTGGAGAAAGCAGGAGCCGCTGCCGTTCATGCAGGGGTGGATCTGAACCTGTGGAACGACGCCTTCCTGAAACTGGAAGAGGCCGCCGCATCCGGACTTCTGGACGAAAATGATATTGATACAGCGGTCAGACGGATACTGACGGTTAAATTCCGCCTGGGACTCTTTGAAAACCCCTATGTGGACGAGGCGGAAGTCCGCCGGCATGTGGCAACCGAAAACAACCGGCAGACGGCTCTGGAGATTGCCCGGGAAGTACCTGTTCTTCTTGAAAACAGAAACAGTACCCTCCCCCTCCCGGACTCAGTTAAAAGCATAGCCGTCATCGGTCCCAACAGCGATACTGTACTGAACCAGCTGGGAGATTATACGTCCTGGCAGGAGGAAGGACGGGTTATCACCGTTCTGGAGGGGATCAGACAGGAAGCTTCTGCGGGCTGTGAAGTTCTCAGTGTACAGGGCTGCTCCGTCCGGGGACAGGATAAAAGCGGATTCCCCGAAGCTCTGGAGGCCGCCACAAAAGCGGATGTGACTGTACTGGTACTGGGAGGGAGCAGCACAAGGGAGCCCGGGGGCAATTTTGCCGACAACGGAGCCATGTTTATGAATGACTTTACCGGAGAGATAGACTGCGGGGAAGGCCGGGATCTGGCGGATATCCGCCTGGGGGGTGTTCAGGAGGAGCTGGCTCTGGAGATCCGGAAGCTGAATAAACCCCTGGTGGGCGTTCTGATTCAGGGCCGTCCCCATGCGGTACCCCGGCTGGCGAAAGCCTGTGATGCCCTTTTGTGCGGCTGGTATCCAGGCGAACAGGGGGGCAAGGCCATAGCTGAAATCCTCTTCGGAAAAACAGCGCCCTCAGGCAGACTGCCGGTGAGCATTCCCCGGGATTCGGGACAGCTCCCGGTCTACTACAACAGAAAAGACATTGAAAACTACGTTGATATGTCTGCCGAACCTCTGTATCCCTTCGGCTACGGCCTGAGCTACAGCCGCTTCTCCCTCAGTGATTTCCGATTCGATCAGGAACGGCTGAGCCGCTCAGAGCTGATGGACGGAAAAAAATTCCGCCTCCATCTGAAGCTGACCAATTCGGGAGACAGGGCCGCCTCGGAAGTTGTTCAATTGTATATCCATGACAAAGAATCCTCTGTGACCAGACGGAACAGGGAACTCAAGGATTTCCAAAAAACATTTCTGCCCCCCGGCGGCTCCCGGGAACTGACACTGGAACTGGACGCCGAAGCCCTTAAGGTGTATGACTGGAAGATGAACCCTGTACTCGAGCCGGGAAACATCACCGTTATGGCCGGAACAGCCAGTAACTGCATTCATTTTGAAAAAGATGTGCAGATTCTTCCCTGAGGCTCCGGCGGAAATGGTTGACAGGAGGGTTCCTGTCGGCCGATGCTGTTGAAACCCGGACAAGGAGGCGGAATTGAATCTTCAGAAAAAGTATTTTCTCACATTTTTCTCACTTTTCGTCATCCTTTCTCTGGCCATGTCCATTGCCACTTATTTCCAGTTTAACAGAATCATCCTGAGGAAATACGAGAAGATGAGTGCCGACAGCCTCAGTTATCTGCTGGAAATAACAGACAGAGAACTGAATCAGCTGACCAGTACCCTAACCTTCATTGCCAATAACAAGACCGTCTCTGAACGGATTACCACCGATTACGGGGAGGGTGAGAGCTACCGCAAACTCACCGATGACCGGGCGGTAACCGACATATTCCATGCCATGAGCACTTTTGAGATCATAGACTCCATCAGCACCATGTATATCCGCGGAATCAATGATGAAGAATACTGGCCCACATCGGGTTCCGACTTTATGCAGAGGGATCAGATACTCCTTGGCATTGATATGAACGCCCTGACAAAAACCCATCTGGAATACCACGGCATCATTGACAACAGAAATCCCTATACCAACTTCAATCAGGTTCTCCGGTTTACCAAAACCCTTCTGGGAGACTATGCCCGCAAGGTGGGTGTGGTCTATTTTGAACTGGGAGTGGAATATTTCCGGGATCTTTATGAAAATCAGAATCTGGGAATCGATACCCGCCTGTACCTGGTGGATGGTAACAACAAAATTATCTATAACGAAGAGCCGTATATGGTCGGCCGGTCTCTGGATTCTGTGGATATCCACGGTGTTGTTGTTGAAAAAACCCTGGACAATTACGGCTGGCGGATGATCAGCGAATCTCCCGAATCCCAGATCTATGCCGAGAGCTCCATGCTCATCAACATTTCAATTATCATGGCCCTTGTCAGTATTCTGGCCTCCATGCTTCTTATCAGCCTGGTGACAGGACGGATAGTCCAGCCCATAAAGCGCCTTACCGCAGCCATGACAGAAGTGAGCCACGGCAATATGGATGCCCGGGTCTACCATATCAGCAACGATGAAATTGGAGAGATGACCGACAATTTCAACCTTATGGCCCGGCAGCTGACGGATAATATCAACAGGGAGAGGGAATACACCAAAGCCCTCCGGGATGCGGAATATCAGGCACTCCAGTCCCAGATCAATCCCCACTTTATGTACAATTCTCTCAATGCTCTCAAGTGGCTGGCAGGAATACAGGGAGCCGATAATATAACCGAAATGGTGGATTCTCTGTGGACCCTCCTCCGGAAGGCCAGCTCCCGGAAGGGAGAAGATGTGACCCTCCGTCATGAGATTGAAATTATCCAAGCCTATTGCGCCATACAGCAGGTCCGGTACAAGGGTAAATTTGAGGTGATCTATAACCTGGAAGAAGCTCACAAAGATCTGTTTATACCCAAATATATCCTGCAGCCCTTTGTGGAAAATGCCATTTTCCACGGAATTGAACCCAAAAAAGGCCCCGGACAAATTGTCATACAATCAGATACGGACGGCAAAGACCTGGTTTTAAGCGTCAGTGACAACGGGGTGGGAATTCCGGATGAGAAAAAAGGAACCATACTCACAGAAGCCCGAGGGGTTCACAGCAAAGGCGGACTGAACAATATCGGGGTTCGGAACATCAATAAAAGACTTATCCTGCTGTTCGGAGAGGAGTATGGTATACTCATGCAGAGTGAGGCTGGAAAGGGAACTGTTATGACCATCCGCATTCCTCTGCAGTACAGTCCTCTGGGAGACAAGAATGTATAGCCTTCTTATTGCAGATGATGAAATAATCAGCCGCCTGGGCATCAGCAACCTCCTGGACTGGGAAGCAGAAGGATTCCAGCTGATCGATTCGGTGGAAAACGGAGAACTGGCTCTGGAGATCCTCAGAGAACAGCCGGTGGATCTGGTACTCACAGACGTTAAAATGCCGCTGATGACAGGGATCGAACTGATCAGCAAAGCCCGATCGGAAGGTATAAATTCACAGTTTATTGTCCTCAGCTCCTATGATGACTACAGTTTTGTACGGGAAGCCCTGAAAATGGGAGCCCTGGACTATATCCTGAAACTGGATCTGAACAAGGAGCATATGCAGTCTGTCCTGCAGAAAGCCCGGGAGCAGATAGAGCAGAACAGCAGCGGAGACCGGTCACAGCCTCTGGACCGACAGACCCTGAACAGTGCCCGCCGGGATTTCCTGAAACAGCTGTTTTACGGGAAAGTAAGCTTTGATGAACATTTGGCAGACAGACTGAATCATCTGCAGCTGAGCCTCCCCCATCACAACTTCGTCACCCTTATGTTCCGGATTGAAAACCTCCCTTCAACAGCAGGTGAAGGGGGCATCCGGCGGGTCATCGAAGAGGTTCTCGAAGAATATGAATACGCCTATATCTGCGGAACAGGATTTAATGAACTGTGCATCCTGTACAACCTGGCCGGCAAAGAAGAACTGGATCTGTTCAAATGCATAGAGCGCCTGGCCAAACGGGTCATTTTTCTTATGAAGCAGTACTTCAACCAGAGTGCGGTTCTCTATATCAGTGACATCAAAGGGTCAATAGAGGAGATCCCTGAAAGTTATCAGCAGGTCAATCAGGCCTACAGCTACAAGAATGTTTTTTCCAGCGAGTCCATCCTGTTCTATAAGGAGATTATGGAGCGGCGGAGTGACCGGGCTCCTGTTCTTCTGGAAAGTTTTGTCGGCCGTTTTGAAAAGGCCATACAAAAAGATCAGCCCGAAGAACTGAATCAGATATTTAAAGAGATTCTGGAATATACAGACACAACCCGCTACATAGAGCTGGGACAGATCAGTTCCTTTGTATTTTCCCTGACCTATGTGATCAGACAATATGAAGAGGATGCGGGAATACAGATCAAGCTCTGGGAAAATGAGGAAGAACAGTTTAATGCCCTTCAGAGCATCCGGGGAAAGGAAGACTTCACGACCTTCCTTACAGGCGTCAGGGCAGGACTGGAAGAGGCTCTTGCCGGCAGAAATGATAATCATATTATCCGCAGTGTGAAGAAATACCTGAACGATCACTATACCGAAGGGGTTGTTCTCAAGGATGTTGCCGATTACTTCGGATTGACCCACACCTATCTGAGCATGCTCTTCAGAAAGGAGACTGGCGTTACACTGAAGGATTATCTGATCGGCTTGAAGATAGAAAAAACCAAAGAGCTTCTCAGAAAAACGAATCTTCAGATTGCCGAGATATCCAAGGAAATCGGTTACGACAACGAACACTATTTCAGCCGCATCTTCAAACAGAAAACGGGCATGACCCCCACAGCCTACAGGAATTCCGGTTCTCTGTAGAAATCCCTGTCCCTGTTCTGGAAAGGTGACATTAGTCCCGGCTCTGAAATCCACCGGAGGAAGCTGCCCGGGGATTGGACAATCTTGAGAAAAGGAACCTTCCTGTAAAAAAGTACACTTCATCGGCACAGAAGCTGTGTATAAGTCAGCTGAAAGACAACAAAATTCGTAAGTTATTAAAAAATAGTTCCATTGTAGATTGCGAAATCCGGGCCTTATACTGAACAGGCTAATAAACAAGAAGGATTCGTGATGCACAGTAACAAAATAACCCTTAAGCAGGATCTGACTGCTTATGCTTTTATATTACCCACTTTTCTGGGATTTCTCCTGTTCATGGTCTACCCCCTGTTCAATTCACTTTACCTGAGCTTTATGGACTGGAATATGTTCCTGGGCCGTGAGGGATCTGAGTTTGTAGGTCTGGAGCATTTCCGGGAAGCCTTTGAGAATGAGTATTTCAAAGCCGGTATGATCAATAACTTCAAACTGGCGGTTATGGCTGTTCCTCTGCTGATTGCCCTCTCCCTGTTTCTGGCGGTTCTGCTGAACCAGGATATATTCGGAAGGGGAATCCTGAGAACCATGTACTTTATGCCCTATGTGGCCACCATTACGGCGGCGGCGGTTGTTTTTTCGGCGGTATTTCACTACCAGTGGGGACCTGTGAACAACTTTTTAAGAGGCATCGGCATTGCCAATCCTCCGGGATGGACGGCCTCTATAAAATGGGCCCTCCCCACCATTGCCCTGTTCTGGGTATGGAAAAATATCGGCTACTGTGTGGTGATCTTCCTGGCGGGTCTGCAGGGTATTTCCAATACCTATTATGAAGCGGCCACAATAGACGGAGCCAATAAGGTGCAGCAGTTCTGGCATATCACCATGCCCCTGGTTTCTCCTACGACCTTCTTTTTAACCATTACCAATATCATCCTCTCTTTTCAGATCTTTGCGGAAGTCAATGTTATGACAAAAGGGGGACCGGGTACGGCGACCTATACCACCGTATTCCATATATTCGACCAGGCCTTTGACAAGTTCAACCTGGGATACGCCTCTGCGGTATCCTGGCTCTTCTTCCTGGTTATTGTTGTGATCACCATCATTCAGTGGCTCGGTCAGCACAAATGGGTTAAGTATGTCTGATCCGGTGAGAACTGAAAGAAAAAAACGAGGTGCAAGCAATGACAATTAAACAGAATATATTCAAAATAATCCTGACAGTGATCCTGTTTACCATCGGAATCAGCATGGTTCTGCCGGTACTCTGGATGGTCTCCTCCTCCCTTAAATACGAGGCGGAAGTTTTCAAAATGCCCATGGAGTGGATTCCCCGGGAAATCACCTCCCAGAACTATCAGAAAGCGGTTACCGACTTCCCCTACTTCAAGTGGTACGGCAATACATTTAAAACTACCTTCTGGATCGTTGTCATCTCCCTGATATTCAACTCCCTTTCAGGCTATGCCTTCGCCAAGCTTCGTTTTCATGGAAGAGAGTTTATCTTTGCCCTGTTTATTGCCACCCTGATGATTCCCATGCAGGTCAGGATCATTCCCCAGTTTCTGATCTTCAAGGCCTTCGGTATGATCAACACCCATTATGCCGTGGTGCTCCCCTGGATCTACAATGGATTTGCTATTTTCCTGATGCGCCAGTTCTTTATGACCATACCCGATGAGATGATCGAGGCGGCCAAAATTGACGGCAGCGGCGAGTTCCGGACCTTCTGGCAGATTGTTATGCCCCTGGCCCGTCCGGCACTGATTGCCCTGACCATTCTCTCCTTCACCTGGGGATGGAACCAGTATTTCGGCCCCCTTATCTATCTGAGTGAAACAACAAAGCAGGTGCTGGCGGTTGGTATTACCAACTTCAAATCCCAGTATTCATCGAACTTTGCCCTGCAGATGGCCGGTTCCACTCTGGCACTGATTCCTATCCTGGCGGTTTATCTGATTGCCCAGAAACATTTTATTGAGGGAATCGCCATGTCGGGAATCAAAGGCTGATGCCTGCTCCCGGCAGAAGCGGGAGCGTATTATTCATGGATTAAGGTCCGGAAAACCGGGCTTTATCATAAAAAGTTATCTTTAAAGGAGTATCTGATGAAGAAATTTATGAGTGTACTGATAGTTCTGATGCTGATCAGCACATCTGTATTTGCTGCCGGACAGCAGGATGCAGCATCCAGTGACGGACGGGAAAAGATTGTGATTCACATTCACAACTTCCTGAATGACAAAAGTGTAACAGGCGGTCTGGAAGAGATCCAGAAAATGGAAAAGTTCTCACACGTTGACTTTGTCATCAAAGACAAGGATGAAGAGTATGAAACAACCCTTCCCATCGCCGTTGCCGGTGGTGAGCAGATTGATGTTGTTGCTGTTTTCAATCCCATTCAGCAGAATAAAATGGCCAAAGCCGGTGTTATCCAGCCCCTGGATAAATACATTGCCGAGCTGGGCGTGGATATGAATAAAGAGTTCGGCGGATATGCCAACAATGCCAAGTTCGAAGGCAAAACCGTTATGTTCCCCCACCAGGTGACAAAATGGGTTCTCTACTACAACAAAAAAGTATTTGATGACGCCGGTGTAGCCTACCCCGACCCCGAAGTTCCTATGACATGGACTGAGTATGCCGAAGTAGCGGCTGCCATCACTCAGGGAGAAGGCGGAAACAAAGTATACGGTGCCCTGCACCTGGACTGGCCCATGTTCTGGTATGGTGAAGCCATCATGAAGCTGGGAGGCGGTGAAAAATTCTACAACGCCCAGGGTCTCTCCAACATCGAAGATCCTATTTTCGCCAAGGCTCTGGAAAGAACCTTCAACATGCAGCACGTTGACAAATCCATCCCCACACATGCCGATATCATCATGTCCAAAACCGGACCCCAGGCTTTTATGAACGGTCAGTACGGAATGATTGTACAGGGTGCATGGCTCCTGAGCTGGGCAGCTGATAAGGCAACCTACCCCAGAGACTGGGAACTGGGAATTGCTCCCATGCCTGTAGACGCCGGAACCACCCAGAAGACATGGGGTATTGTTAACGGTTACGCTGTAGCTCAGACATCCAAGAATCCCCAGCTGGCTGCTGAAGTGGCTCTGGAACTCTCCAGACTGGACAGTGAATACACTGAAACTGCCCCTGCTGCCAACCAGACTTACGGGCAGGAAAATCTGTACGTAGGAAGTGGTGAAAAGCTGGGTGGCGAAGGTCTGACTGTTCAGGTTATTCAGAGAGCTTTCAACTATCCCGGTTCCATCTTCGTAACCGAAAAGGTAACCGGCCCCAACAATGTTGAATACGAAACTATTATCAACGAAGAAGTTGAAAAATATCTTGTTCAGGAACAGGATCTGGCCACAACCATCGCAAACATCAAAACCCGTGGTGACAAGGCTATTACCAAATAAAAAAAAGATTTGATCAGAGACTCCGGGACGGACGGTTCCGGAGTCTTTTTTTTCTAAAGGGAGAAGAGCATACATGAGTCAGAAACCCAATGTCATCATTATTCTGTCAGACGATCAGGGCTATGGAGATTTTGCCTGCAACGGCAATCCCTGGCTGAATACGCCTTGTCTGGACCGTTTTGCTTCAGAATCGGTCTCTCTGACAGACTTTCATACAAGTCCCATGTGTGCTCCCACCCGGGCCGGACTGATGTCCGGACGCTATCCCGACAGAGTCGGTGTCTGGAGCACCCTGAACGGCTGCTTCATAATGAACAAAGAAACCCGCATCATGCCGCAGATCTTTAAAGACAGCGGGTACCGGACCGGAATGTTCGGCAAATGGCATCTGGGGGACAACTATCCATACAGAGCCATTGACAAGGGTTTTGATGAGGTGCTCTCCTTCGGGGGCGGTGTCATCGGTGAAGTACCCGACTACTGGGACAACGACTACTTTGACGATGTCTATCTTGATAACGGACGCTGGGAGGAACATCAGGGGTATTGTACAGACATCTGGTTTGACAGAGCCATCAAGTTCATTCAGGACGGATCCCGTGAAGAGCCCTTCCTCTGCTACCTGGCAAACAATGCCCCCCACAGGCCCTTCAATGTGGACAACAAATACAGCGGTAAATATGAAGCTATGGGTATTTCCACCCAGATTGCCCGGTTCTACGGCATGATCGAGAATATCGATGAGAATTTCGGACGCCTGGATGAGGCACTCAAAGATTCGGGTCTGGCAGACAATACGATTGTCATCTATTTCGGAGACAACGGAACCTGCGGCGGAGCCTATATGGACGAGCAGGGTTTTGTCAAAGACGGATTTAATGCCGGCCTCAGGGGTAAAAAGTGCGACCCCTATGAGGGAGGACATAAGAATGCCTGTTACATCCGCTGGCCTGAAGGGGGCCTGAAGGGCGGGTATGAAGTGAACGGCCTCTCCGCCAATTTTGACCTTCTCCCCACCCTGATGGGACTGGCCGGGGTGGATGACCGGGAGGGGACAGTTTTTGACGGCACCAACCTCAGCGCGTTCCTGAAAGAGAAGAACTCCACAATAAATGACAGACAGCTGGTCATTCACAATATGCAGCTGGAACGGCCGGAAAAATATAAGGACTACTGTGTCCTGACCAATTCCTGGCGGATGACCCGTACCGCAGTGTACGGACACGATGAAATCGAATTGTATGATTTCAAAAAAGACATTGAGCAGAAAAGGGACCTGGCTGCCGCAGAGCCCGCAGTCATCAGGGAACTTTCTTCTGTATACGATGCCTGGTGGGATGAGATGGCAAAGCAGTACGACAGTTTCAGCCCCATAGCTATCGGTTCCCCCCGGGAGCCCGAAACCAAACTGACCTCCCACTCCTGGCACGGCAGTACCGAGATGAGCTACAACCAGACTCATATACGGGACGGCATCAACGATACGGGTTACTGGGAACTGGAGGTACTGGAAACAGGAAGCTACCACATTGAACTCAGACGCTGGCCCAAAGAGATTGATACGGCTCTGAAGGATTCGGTTCCGGCAGTTCCCGGAACCGACCGGGTCCATGAGCGGAATGCCGGAAAAATCTATGACATTGTGAATGCCGGTATCAGCTGCGGGAAGTATTCCGGAGAGACTGAGGTTCTGGACGGCCAGACCAGTGCCGTATTTACCGTTTTCCTGGAAGAGGGACCGGTAAAACTGGATGCCTGGTTTGACTGCAGCGACAGCAGCCGGATCGGAGCCTACTATACCTACATAAGCAGAAAGTAACCCTGACCGGGCTGTATCCGGTCAGGCAGATAAAAAAAACGATACACAGAAAAGGAAATAAAAAATGCAGACCATTCCCGAAAACGAAATACAGGTACTCCGCTCCCTGGCCGCCCGGCTGGCCGAACTGAGTAAAAGAGATAAAAACAAAGCCAATGCGGAGGCCTGGAAAGACTTGAACGCCCTGAAACCCGGCTCCAAACCCATGGTGCTGGTCCACCTCTGGGAAACAGCCTGGGGGGAACTTCTGCCCAAAGAAGAGACTTTCCAGTGCCGCAGCGAGAGGGGATTCTTTTATGAGAACCAGCTGCGCCGGAAACTCTGGATGGCCGCGAATATCACCGATGACGGCGTGGAAGAGCCTGTGATCCAATACCCCACCGGAGCCGACCTCTCCCCCTACGGCGGTCTGGACTGGCGGATCGAATATGCGGAAGGAGAAGACAGTACATCGGGAGCCTATCACTACATCCCCGTCCTCAATGAGAAAAAAGATATTGAAAAACTCCAGGACCCCATCCTGCAATACGATTCCTCTCTGGCGGCGGCCTATAAAAAAGAGGCGGAAGAAATCTTTGACGGCCTGCTGGACTGTGTTCCCGAAACCCAGGCCTTTGCCGGGAAGGTCACAGATGAATACAGCTGGCTCCGGGGTCTGGACAAGATCTACTTTGACCTGATCGACGATCCCGAGTGGACCCATGAGGTGCTGCAGAGGATCTGCGACAACTATATCATGCGTTTTAAAATGCTGGAGGAAGCCGGCCTCTGGGGACGATGGGAAAAATCTGATCCCCTGGGCTCCACTGGCCTCCGCTACTGCCACGATATGGACGACTACCCCGCCACCATGGAGAAAGGCAGCCTGAAACTTAGTGACACCTGGGCCTTCTTTACGGCGGAAGCCTTCAACAATATTTCACCGGATATGCACTACGATTTTGCCTATACCTATGACCGCCAGATGGCCCCCCTGTTCAAATACATCAATGTGGGCTGCTGTGAAGACCTGACCCACAAGATCGAAGGAATCAGAACCATCCCCAATGTCCGCCGGATCTCCGTTTCAGAATGGGCCGATGTGAAGGTAGCCGCCGAAGCCATCGGAAACGATTACGTTTACGGCTACAAACCCTCGGGAGTCCCCTTTGTGATGAACTGGTCTGATGAGGAAGTCCGTAAAGAGCTGCGCACCGTACTGGACTGCACATCAGATTCATCTGTAGAACTGATCCTCAATATCGGTGGGACCACCGGTAAAAACGGTGAGGAAAACTTGAAACAATGGACCCGGATCGCCAATGAAGAGGTGGACCGCTATATGAGCAAAAACTGATGAAAACGGCTGATTTCAATACAGACTGGCTCTTTTCCCTCTGTGATGATGCCTCTGCGTCCCGACCCGACTTTGACGATGGTTCCTGGCCGAAAGTGGATATCCCCCATGACTGGAGCATGGAACTCGGTTACGACAAAGAGAAGGGAGACGGGGCTACAGGCTATGTGACCGGCGGAAAAGGGTGGTACAGAAAGCACTTTTCTCTGGATTCCGGGGGCTGTCATTCCCTCCTGTTTGACGGCATTTACAACCGCAGTACTCTCTGGCTCAACGGACACAGACTGGGAGATCAGTTCTACGGCTATGCCCCTTTTCATTTTGACCTGACCCCTTACCTGAACCCGCCGGGAGAAGAAAATATTCTGGCAGTGAAAGTGGACCGGCGCCGTCATGTGGACAGCCGCTGGTATACGGGTTCAGGGATCTACCGGAAGGTGGAACTCTGCAGCGGGCCGGCCGTCCATATTCCGGTGTGGGGTAGTTTTATCCGCTGTGAAGAGATCTCACAACAAAGCGCTCTGATCCGGGCAGGGCACACCATCAAAAACATCGGCACCACAACATGCCGCCTCAGGGGTGTTATAGAGATTCTCTCGTCCGACGGCACTGTGGCTGCTTCTCAGGAGGCTGTAATAGAGCCAGGCCCCGGCGCCACTCTGGAAGTGGATCAGACCATATCAGTCGAGGCGCCCGCCCTCTGGTCCCCCGAGTCCCCCTCTCTCTACACAGCCCGCTTCCGCCTGATGGACACAGAAGAGGAGATCGACAGCTGCGAGACGGTCTTCGGCATCCGCAGTATTGAGTTCCATCCGGAAAAGGGATTCTATCTGAACGGAGAGAATCAGAAAATCAAGGGAGTCTGTCTCCATCACGACGGGGGGCTCTGCGGCTCCGCTGTTCCGGCGGATGTTTGGCGCAGGCGTCTTATGAAACTGAAAGAGATTGGCTGCAACGCCATCCGCATGGCCCACAATCCCGGCTCTTCAGACCTTCTGGATCTCTGCGACCAAATGGGCTTTATGGTACAGGACGAGTTCTTTGACGAATGGGACAACCCCAAGGACAAGAGGCTCAATATGGGAGATCAGCATGATGACTTTCTCTCCCGGGGATCTGCCGAATACTTCCGGGAAACCGGAGAACAGGATCTGAAAAACACCATCCGCAGCCACAGGAACCACCCCTGTATCATCCAGTGGAGCATCGGCAACGAGATTGAGTGGACCTATCCCCGGAATGCGGAAGCTACCGGTTTTTTCGGAGCCGATGCCAACGGAAATTATTTCTGGACACTCCCGCCCTACTCCCGGGAGAAAATCAGGGAACAGCTGAAAACCCTGCCCCCGGGTCCCTATGACATCGGCGAAACAGCTCAGAAACTGGCCCGGTGGACAAGAGAAATGGATACAAGCCGCCCGGTTACAGCCAACTGCATCCTCCCGTCGGCCAGCTTTGAATCGGGCTACACCGATGCCCTGGATGTGGTGGGCTTCAGCTACCGCCGGGTGATCTACGACTATGCCCGGGAGCACTACCCTGAAAAAGCCGTTATGGGAGCCGAAAATCTGGGACAGTGGCATGAATGGAAAGCCGTTCTGGACCGGGACTTTATCGCCGGCATCTTTGTATGGACCGGGATCGACTACCTGGGGGAATCCCATAAAAAGGCCGATGATCAGAAGGCCACAGAATCGGGCTTCCTGAACCTGGCCGGCTTCAAAAAGCCCTCCTGGCATATGTTCCGTTCCCTCTGGAAGGAGGAGCCCCATATAAAACTCTTTACCCAGAGAGAAGCCCTCTCCCCCTTCTGCCGGGAACAGGACAGACCCCATGTTGTGGAAAAGGAACCGGGAGCCTGGGAGCAGCGGCTGTGGACCTGGCATGATGTGAATGAACACTGGAACTATACAGAAGGGGAAGATATGATTGTGGAGGCCTATTCCAACTGCGGGGCGGCCGAACTCTTTCTGGACGGTGAATCCCTGGGCCGGAAAGCACTGGCCGATTTTGAAGACCGCATTTATAAGTGGGCCCTCCCTTACAAAGAAGGGATTCTCACAGTGAAAGGGATAAAAGACGGACAGTCCGTCCAGGACACCCTGTCCACCGCCGGAAGCCCCTGCTGCATTGAACTGAAAACGGACCGCAGCAGCGGCAGTACCGCCGAGAGAGACTGCTTCCATATTACCGCCCGGCTCCTGGACCCCATGGGTATCCCCGTCACACAGGAAGAGAGAACTCTGACCTTCCAGCTGAAGGGTCCCGGAAAGGTTCTGGGCTATGACAACGGATCATCCCGGAACTGGACCAATCATGATATAAATACTCTGGAAACCAGCAAAGGCCGGGCTCTGATGATTGTTCAGACAGGGGATACAGCAGGAATAAGTGAAATAACTGTCAGCGGGGATGGCCTCGAAGACAGCAGAATAACAATAAAAACGATTTGAGGTGACCATGAAAAAAGAGAGCGCTGCTACAAAAAGAGCAAAAGAAAGAGGCTATTTCGACCGCGGACCCGAATGGTACTGTGAGTTTACATACGAGAAGGTGAAGGGACTGGAAAGCGAAGAGGGCATCCACCGCCGGGACCCGACCAGTGTCATCCTGGTGGACGGAACCTACTACACCTGGTACACCAAGTCCTACGGTGCCCATGTGGGATTCGGTACCGGCGACCTGGAGGCCAAAACCTTCCCCTGGGACCAGTCTGAAATCTGGTACGCCAGCTCCCCCGACGGAGAAGTCTGGAAAGAGGAAGGCCTGGCTCTGGCTCCTTCAGAAAGAGAAGCCTACGACGACCGCTCGGTGTTCACCCCGGAAATACTGGCCTGGGACGGGAAGTTCTATCTGGTCTACCAGTGTGTGCAGCACCCCTACCTGAGACGGACCAAAAACACCATCGGCATGGCCGTGGCCGAAAGCCCTGCCGGACCCTGGCGAAAACTGGATGCCCCTCTCCTGAAAGCATCGGATACAGGCAAGTGGAAAGGAGACTCTGACAACAGATTCCTGGTGGAAGAGAAAGGGGACTTCGACAGCCAGAAGGTTCACGACCCCGTCCTGTTCCCCTTCAAGGGCAAATTCTACCTCTACTACAAAGGCGAGAGAATGGGAGAAGAGATGTATATGGGCGGCCGGGAAACCAAATGGGGCGTGGCCATCGCAGACAGCATCGAAGGACCCTATGTCAAATCCGAATACAACCCCGTTTCCAACAGCGGACACGAAACCCTGCTGTGGCCCTACAAAGACGGAATGGCCGCCCTGCTGTGCACTGACGGAATGGAGCGGAACACCATGCAGTACGCCGAAGACGGCATCAACTTTGAAATCATGGGCGCCGTAAAAACCACCCCCGAAGCCGCCGGACCCTTCCGGAGCGGTGAAAAAGACACACCCCTGGCCGGACTGGAATGGGGCCTCTGCCACGACGTCTCCACCCCATGGAACCATATCATCAAATTCCGCCGGGACGAGAGTCTGAAGGAGTATTTTGTCTCCAAAGATACCTACGAATAAGAGGCGGGAGCAAAGGGGGAAAGCCTTCCCCCCGCTCCATCCTGCCGGGAACCTCACTTTTCCTGAAGGAACCCGGCTGCGTCCCCTCCGCCGGGACGGTGAGGGCAGGATTCCACTCCCCCTTCTGAAGACCATTCCGCCTGTGTTGTACTTCTTCAGCAGAGCTCCGGATTTTACATTCTCCAGGAAATAACCGCCCTTCAGACCCTCCTGGATCAGCCCTCCTCAGGGTAGGAAATTGTTGACAATTAACCGATAACACCATATAATTTTAGTAATTTTCCAACAATTAGTAAAAAGAAAACGGAGGCCTCTTATGACCGGCGGATACTGGGGTAAAACCCTTAGAATAAACCTGACCACAAAGGAGATCACAAACGAAAGTTTCAGTGATGATGTCCTTAGAAAATACATTGGCGGCAGCGGCCTGGGAGCCTATGTTGTGGCCCGGGAAACCGGTGCGGATACCGACCCTCTGGGACCCGAAAATGTTCTGTGTGTCATGTCCGGCCCCTTTGCCGGAACCAGAGCCCCCAACGGAGGCCGTTACCAGGTTGTCACCAAATCTCCCCTCACCGGACTGCTGGGAGAGGGAAACAGCGGGGGAACCTTCAGTACCAAAATGAAGTATGCCGGAATTGACGGTATCATCTTTACCGGCGCCTCCGATAATCCCGTTCATATCGTTGTGGACAACGGCAAAGTAAGCATTGAAGATGCCGGCGACCTGTGGGGTATGGATACCTTTGAGCTGGACGATGTTATGACAGAGCGCTACGGCAAAAAACAGTGTACCCTTTCCATCGGGCCGGCCGGAGAAAATCTTGTTAAATTTGCCGCCATCATGAATGACGGAAAAGACGGAAGAGCCGCAGCCCGTACAGGGATGGCCGCCGTTATGGGTTCCAAAAAAGTGAAATCCATCACTGTTCTGGGAAACATGAAGCCCGAGGTGGCGGACCCCGAAGGACTGAGGGAAATCGTGAAAAAATGGTCCAAGGCCCTGGCCGAACGCTCCGAAGGGATGCGGAAATACGGTACAGGAGAAGCGGTTGAGTTTATCGAAGCCACCGGCGACCTTCCCGTCAAGAACTGGGCGGAGGGACAGCTTCCCACCTGCGGTCAGATTTCCGGAATAACCATGACCGAAAGCGGTCTTCTGAAAAAGAGTTATTTCTGCGGTCAGTGTACCATCGGCTGCGGCCGGGTTGTGGAAATCAAAGAAGGCCCCTATGCCTGTGAAGAGCAGGCCGGACCCGAATATGAAACCATCGGAACCCTGGGTTCCAACCTGATGGTGGATGATCTGGAAGTGATTCAGATGGGTAACAGCATCTGCAACAAAATGGGACTGGATACCATCTCCGCCGGGGGTGCCGTGGCCTTCGCCATGGAAGCCTATGAAGCGGGAGTCCTGACCAAAGAGATGTTAGGCGGCAAAGAAGCCCGATGGGGGAATGCCGAAGACATCAGATGGCTCCTTTATGCCATAGCCAGAAGAGAAGGCATCGGAGACCTGCTGGCCGAAGGAACAAAGGCCGCCGGACAGAAACTGGGGGGTATGGCTCCTGAGTTTGCTGTTGAGGTCAAGGGGCTGGAATTCCCGGCTCATGATCCCCGTGCAGGGAGTACCATGGCCCTGGCCTATGCCACCAGTACAAGAGGAGCCTGCCACCTGAATGCCAACACCCACCCCACAGCCCTGACCGGCGGAACCAGCGGACACGGATTCTACAAAGAAACCGAATATGACCGCTTTGATTTCGGAGATGCCACTGTTGAACTCACCAGGGTTTATCAGGACGCCAATGCCATGATGGACTCCATGACCATCTGCAAGTTCGCCATGGAAACCCTGGGAGCCGACTTTATGGGAGCCTATAACGAGCTGTTCAAAGCCATCTGCGGCTGGGATATGACCACAGAAGAATTCCTGGAATCAGGAGAGAGAATCGTTAATCTGAAAAGAGCCTTCCAGGTGCGCTGCGGTGTTTCCAGAAAAGACGACCGTCTCCCCCCCAGAATGACAAAGCGGAGAGTCAACGGCGGTGCCGGAGACCATGTTCCCAAGGTGGAACCCATGCTGGACCTCTACTACGACAACCGCGGCTGGGACATGTACGGACGCCCCACAAAAGAAACCCTGGAACGCCTGGATCTGAGCTGGGTGCTGGATTAAAATAAGATTAGAATGCAGATCAGACTTGAGTTTGCCACTCTTTTCTCCTCCTCCCTGGGGTTCAGTGATATTGAACTGGATGTCAGGGAAGGGGCCACTCTGGGAGAAGTCATTGAACAGTACCTGGAAGAGAACCCCGCCAACAGGGCAAAACTGGAGAAATGGAAGCTCTTTTTGAAAGGAAAACTCAGAGCCATCTATATGATAGACGGCTCTGCAGTCAAGCCGGAGCGGGTGCTGAAGGACAAAGACAGGGTCAAAGTCCTTCAGGCCTTTATCGGCGGCTGATTAATATCAGTACAGACAGGCGTTGACACCGCCGTCCAGAACCAGGGATTCTCCATGAATCATGGCAGCTTCTTCCGAAGCCAGGAAGAGGATCGCCGCGGTCACTTCTTCTGTTTCAAGAAACCGGCCCAGAGGAATTTTCTCCTTCAAAGGAGCCGCTTTCTCCTCATCCCCCCACACTTCCAGTCCCATAGGTGTGAGAATCACTGTGGGGGCAACTGTATTCACCCTGATATTATGGGGTCCCAGTTCCACTGCCATCACCTTGCTCAGACCTTCCAGACCGTACTTGCTGGCGCAATAGGCGGCGTGCTCCTCAATCCCCCCCAGAGAGGCGTTGCTGGAAACATTGATAATGGCCCCCTTTCTGCGGCTGATCATACCGGGAGCCAGGGCCTTGCTCATCAGGGCAGGAGCTCTTAAGTTTACATTCAGGGTTTTATCCCAGTGATCCGTATCCAGATCCGTCAGGATCTCGGGGAAGCTGATGCCCGCATTGTTCACCAGAATATCCACATGCCCCAGAGCGTTCTCCAGAGATGCGGCCGCCGCCAGACACTGGGAGCTGTCAGACAGATCTGCTGCCTGAATGTGACAGACACCCCCGAAGGATTCGATCTCTTTCTGCAGATCCTTCAAAGCCTCTTCATTCCGGGCACAGCATCCAACCCGGGCACCGCTGCGGGCAAAGGTCAGTGCCGTTGCTCTGCCGAGCCCCTTGGAGGCACCGGTGACAAGAACCGTATACCCTGTAAAATCATATTTCAGATTACCTTTCATACATAAACTCCTTTATCCCTGTGAACCTTGCACAGGGCATATCCTTTTTTTAACTGAGTGTCATTATAAACAAAAAAACCACCGGACAGAACAGACCGATGGTTTTCTGGACTTATTTATACCGGTTCCCTTAAGGAAACAGCAGGTTCACCGGAACACTTAAATCTTATACTTCGATGGGATTCTTTCCGATGTAGGCCAGGATTCCGCCGTCTACATACAGAACATGTCCGTTTACAAAGTCCGATGCGGGAGACGCCAGGAAGACAGCCGGTCCCATCAGGTCATCGGTCTTACCCCATCGGGCAGCGGGGGTTTTGGAGATGATGAACTTGTTGAAGGGGTGCTCGGGTGTTCTTAAGGGGGCTGTCTGGGGAGTCTCAAAGTACCCGGGTCCGATTCCGTTACACTGGATATTGTAGGCACCGTACTCGCTGCAGATGTTTCTGGTGAGCATCTTCAGTCCGCCCTTGGCAGCAGCGTAGGCAGAGACAGTTTCTCTTCCCAGCTCGCTCATCATGGAACAGATGTTGATGATTTTTCCGGAGTTTCTCTTCATCATGGAGGGCAGTACAGCCTTGGAAACGATGAAGGGGGC
>JAQQAM010000198.1 GCA_028532905.1 Spirochaetales bacterium | reverse complement strand
AATCAGCTCTGCAAATTTGGATATTACCTTAGAATAACCTGTACAAGATAACCCCAAAATATGGCCAGAGAACTGGACAGGAGTGTTCCCATAAGGACCAGTCATACATCTTCCTTTTAAATAAGCTTATTTATCTCCTGCTCTAAACACATCAGCAAATCATAATGCTGGTGGACCAAGTTGGTTGATGCTAATTTATAAACACCTCTCACAGATATGTTCAAATTTCCAGCACAGTCCTGAAGAGATTCTCCCTTCAGTCTGTCCAACAATACTGTAAAGGTATTCTTTTTCCATCCTTTCATAGCTGAATATGTCAGATCCAGGCTCCTATTGATCAGGCAGAGCTCCTGGGGTTCTGCTTCCGTAAATATCTGAATATGGGAATAATCAATCTTTTTCATAGAATCGATCCCATTCCTAGCCGTATGAAAGGGAGATCCGTCCATCCCGAGAGTCTGGCTGGGATTCAGCTCTGTCTCCAGGTTTCCTATACCCAATGAAACGCGCAGCTTAACGGGATACATTGCCGTCATGATTTCCAGAATATCTCTCATGATTCCATCTGCTCTGTCGTAGACGGCTTGAAACTCATCTCCCAGAGGAATTTTGTAGGGAGAAATGATACTCCTGTTCGTTCTGCTGATTCTGTTTAGAGTTGGGTTACAGTGCCGATTTTTTTAAGTTCGGCTACGGCATGGAGGGGAGGGGGCTTTCCAACCAGCCAGATGGAAAGGCTTTGGTCTGGGGGCCGGTGCGGATTTCACAATCCTGCCCATTCAGAGTGAAGACTCCCTGTATCTCATCGGTTTTGGATCCGGCCCGGTTTTTTCTCTGTCACCTGCCGATAAAATCACAGTCTTTGCCCAGGTCAGGGGAGGGTATTTCCTCTACGATGGTATGGGCTGGACCCCGGCAATCAGTCAAAAGTCCGGTTTTATGTATACAGCAGGGGGCGGAGCCAGCTTTAAAATAGCAGGCCCTTTTTCTCTGGGGTTGGGAACGTCCTATAGCTATTACGATGCCGTCTACAACGGACTGGGAGTCTCTGTCTACGGTCGTCTGGATTACGCCCGGGAATCCAGAGAGCGCCCTGTCAGGGATTAAAGCAGCCGGGAAGAAAAAGTCAAACCCATGAAGCAGGAGACGCAGGAAGAAGAGAAAGGCAAGGGGGTCGAACTCAGAGACATACAGCTTCTCACCCTCTTTCCGGTACTCTACAAATATTATGACAACAATCCCGTGGGAACCGTACGGGTCAAAAACTTTGAATCCAGGACAGCAGAAGACATCACCATCGAGTTTTATATGGAACGGTACATGGATATTCCCATGGAGATGCCCTCCTTCACTCTAAAAGGAGGGGAGGAGGCTGTCATAGATCTTTTCGGACTGTTCACCCAGGATATGATGAATATAACAGAAGGCGCCAAGGCCTCCGCCCGGATTGATATTTCCTACACCATGGGGGGAAGGAAAAGTCGGATAAATACACCCCTGTACTGGAACTGAACAACCGGAATGCCATCACCTGGGACGATGACCGGAAAATTGCCAGCTTTATCACCGCCAAGGACTCTGAAATCCTCTCCTTCTCCAAAAAGGTGAGCAACTGGATGCAGAAGTTGGAAAATCCGGCAGTGGACGAAAACTTCCAGAAGGGAATCGCCCTGTTTGAAGCCGTAAAATCCTACAGTATGAAGTACGAGGTGGACCCGGCTACTCCTTTTGCCGCTTTATCTACTCAGACAGACACTGTCGATTTTATTCAGTTTCCCCGGCAGACCCTGGTATACACCACAGGAGTAATCAACGACGGCTACCCGTATCTGACGAATAATCCTCCGGACTGAATTAGAAAATGGGATCAACCTTGACGCATCAGCCTCATTCTCCTTGTTTAATGAGTATAAACAGATATACAATTAAAGGAGATTTCTTATGGGAGATGCCATTATGCAGGATGATCAGCTGGAAGCCATAGCCGATCAGGTCAAACAAAAAATGATTCTCTGGATGGAAGAAAAACACATCTATCCTTTCCCGGCAAGAAATAATGATATAAACCCTCAGCTTCTGGAACGGATGGTTCGTGTGGAAGAAGGGATTAAACACCAGAATGAGAATCTGGAAAGAATGATTCAGCAGACGGACCGCCGTTTTACTGATTTAACTGAATCCATGGACAATCGTTTTACCGAGATGAACATGAGCATGAACCACCGCTTTGCAGAAGTCAATGAAACCATGGATAGACGCTTTAGTGAAGTTGATCGTCGCTTTAATCGCTTATATACATTCCTCTCCGGAATATTCCTCACAATCCTAGCCGGTATGATTACCCTAATTATCCAGGGTTTCCAGGGCTAGAGAGACTGAAGGGGGCCCTCTCCCGGTTAGAAGGACCACCTGGCGGGTATCTACTGTTTGTTGATTTCATATATTTTGCATTCCAATTGCGGATTATCTTAAAATCCAGGGTAGATTGTTGTTGATCCTATCCTGAAACCGACAATAAGCGTCTCTATAATGCAGTATAATATTAGGTATGATCGCCAGAAAATCAGAGTTTGGATTCATTCTCCTTTTACTTATTCTGTCGCTGGCGGCCTGCCGAATGGAAGACCCATCCCCTGTATCAATCATCTTCTGCATCGGCGACGGCATGGGAGATGAGCAGATTAAAGCCGCCTCCCTGTATCTTACTGGAGAAGAAGGAAATCTGTCCTTTCATAACTTCCCGGTGCAGGGCAAAGTCAGTACATACTCTGCGGACAGCAGTATCACCGACTCAGCTGCCTCGGCAACAGCCATGGCCACAGGGCAAAAGGTGAATAACGGCGTAATCAGTCAGGCCTTCCCCGGGGACGGCGGCAACCTCCCCACAATCCTGGAAGCCGCTCAAAATGCCGGCCTCAGCACAGGGCTGGTCACTACGGCCGCTCTGACCCATGCCACACCCGCCGCCTTTGCCGCCCATACTCCCAACCGAAACAACTACGGGGAAATCGGCCGGAACTATCTGGAGACAACAAGACCCTCTGTGATGCTGGGGGGCGGCGGATCGGCTTACGGCCTGGAACCCGAATCTGTCAGAGACGCTGGATATACCCTGCTGCCTGACAAAGAGTCCCTGAATGTGGCTTATCCTCTTTACACCCCTCTGGCCGGCCTTTTTGCTGAGGGTCATCTTCCCTACGAGTATGACGGTGCAGGGGAGTCTCCCCATCTAAGTGATATGACCATGTTTGCTCTGAACTACCTGGATCAGGACACCGATGGATTTTTTCTCATGGTGGAAGGCGCCCGCATCGACCACGCCTGCCATGACAACGACCTGACCCGGTCCGTATACGAAACCCTGGAGTTCCACCGAACGGTCAATGCAATCATCGATTGGGCCGACGGACGGGAGGATGTTCTTGTCATTGTCACAGCGGATCATGAAACAGGAGGACTTTCTGTTCTGGAAAACAGGGCAGAAGGAATCCTTCCTGCTGTCAGCTGGTCTACCGATTACCATACAGGCGTGGCTGTCTCCTATTTTGTGTGGGGAGAACAGGCCGGACGTTTTACCGGATTGGAAGACAATACCGATTATAGAGACAGGATGTTATCGCTTATATGGTAATGCTTTCAGGTTGATAGCGGATATGTAAAAAATATAAGGTCAGTGCTGACTGGTTTTACCCTGAACCACTTTAAAGATCTTAAGGGGGCCTGGTCATAAGCTGTGCTTACTGCTCGGCCATGCATCCGGGGCCTGGTCTTAAGCTGCGCTTACTGCTCGGCCATGCATTCGGGGCTCTTTCCCCGTCCCTCCGGGCCGGGGAAACCGGGCTATCCGCTGCAATACTCTTTTCCTTCCTCTTTACCGGCTCCTCTCCGTGCCGCCGGCCGGAAGGGGAGTATTTCCTCTTCTATCCCTGAGCCATAAATATCCTTTAAAATATGCATCTTGATTTAATAATATAGGAATATCTATTATTATAGATTAAAGTAGTATATAATATATATAAGAGAGAATAATGATAGATAAAGAGTTAAATGTTATACAAATTAAGTTCCGGGAAATGGAGGAACAACTCAAGCTTTATAAAAAACTGGAACAGATCCGTTCAGTGGATGAGCTCTCTGAATCGATTCGTAAAGAACGCAGGAAGCAACACTTGACTCTGAAAGATCTGGCAGAGCTTTCCGGAATCTCTTACGGCACCCTTGTCAAACTGGAAGGAGGGGAAGAGGGTATTAGTCTTAAGAACCTCAAGCAGGTATTAAGAACTCTGGGGATGGGGCTATGGACCGGATAGGATATGTCTATTTTGATAACCGCTTTGCCGGCCGGCTGACAGAACAGAATCCCGGATATCTGTTTGAATACGACAGCAGCTATATCAGTGACGGAATCCCTCTAGGCTACAACTTCCCATTGTCTCAAACACGGTACTACTCCGGAACACTTTTCCCGCTATTCGAAAACCTCCTGAGTGAAGGCTGGCTACTTGATATTCAGGCTGCCCGGAGTCGTCTGGGTCATTCTGACAGCTTTGGAATCCTGCTGAAACACGGACAGGATCTAATCGGAGCTATCAGCATCAGGGAGATACGTGAGTGATCTGTCGTTCTACTCTTGAGACCATTTTATCAGGCTGCTATTCCACCAAAGCATCCCGGGCTTTGTTTGGTGAATCCCCAGCTATAGAAGCTCTTACTTTTTCACGAAGTGATTTTTTCACTCAAGGACCTGCTCATACAGATGGTATGTCCATTTCGGGAATACAGCAAAAGCTTTCATTGAAAAGAGATTCAGAGAATAAGCTGGTAATGACAGCTAAGGCAGGAGAATATATTCTCAAACCATCACCGGAAGCCTTTCCCCATGCTGCTGAAAATGAACAGTGTGCCATGGCCTTGAGTCATCTGGCGGGAATCCCAACTGCTGTATGTGCACTCATTCCTTTTTCAGATGGAGAATTTGCCTACCTTACCAGACGATATGATCGTATTGAAGGAAAGAAACTCCATCAGGAGGATCTGGCTCAAGGATTCAATATATCATCATCCGGTAAATATTCTAAAAGCTATGAAGAGTGCCTGGCTCTGGTTCATTCTATGAGTGGAGGGAAAATGGCTGTCGTAAGAGAGCTTTACAAACGAATCATCTTTGCCTGGCTCATTGGAAATGATGATATGCATCTGAAAAACATCAGCCTCATCAGAAAAGAAGATAACAGAACTCCCTTTTATGACAGTCTGACCCCTTCTTATGATCAGTTGTTTGCTTCCTCATTTTCCAATTCCCTCAAAATAGGATATCTGGCGTTGGATCTGTTAAAAGAAGAACATGGGGGAATCTTTTCAACAGGGTATCAGAAGCTCGGATACTATACATCTGCAGATTTTAAAGAATTGGGGTATCGGGCGGGACTTCTCCCAAAGGCAATAAAAAGCGTTATAGATCATTTTATAAATCTAGAGGATGATATGACAGACATGATATTCCGAAGTTACATGCCCGATCTAATGAAACAAAGGGCTGCAGATACTTTGAAACATAGATTTATAGCATTGAAGCAATAATCATTTTCAACAAACTTAGAAGCATCAAACCATTCTTCCTTGTTTCCATCTGTATACAACTCTAAAATTAATGGGAGAACAGCTTGGGAGGAAGCCTTGATGCAGAAGAATCATCCGGCAGCCAATGCCGATCAGGTACAACAGAAAAGACCACTTCGAAGAAACTGCCGCTCCAAAGAGCTCTCGAAAAACATTCCCCCTCGTCATATAGGGTTCCTGGGTACGCCCGCTCCTAAAAAGGCTTTCATAATCCTTGCCCTGTTCCTCCTCTCATTTCCTGCCTTCGGACAAAGCGCCTACGCACAAAGTGCCTTTTTCGCTGAGATCGGCTACACCCCCGCCCTCATCGATTTCATATACACCGCAAGCTCTCCCTCCACCCATACCCTCAAGCGTTCCCTCTGGGGAATCGATCTCACCACAGAGTACTACCCGTCAAAACGATTCGGATTCGGTCAGGAGTTTCAGTGGCGGGGCATCGATCAAATCACAATCCGCAGCGGATCGGACTCCTACACACTGGATAAAAGGGAGGGGCAACACTATTTCCTGCGTTTTTCCCCTCAGTTTCTCTATGCCCCCTTGCGGAAAGCACCCCATATGCTGGCCCTGGGCTTCGGTCCCTCCTTTTCCATGGGGTACTATCTGTCTGAAGAGGCCGATGATTTTAAGGATTTTTATACAGGGTTAACCCTGAAAATCCGGTACCGGTACCTGCTGAATGACACCTTTTACCTCAGTGCCGGATGGAGCTTGACGGCAGATCTTGTCTACTTCGGAAATTTCAATGAGCTTGTGTTTCAGGATTTTATTCAGATACAGAACAGCCCTGTTCTGGGAATCGGGTATCACCGCTGAGCCTCATTTTTCTTTAAGAACCTGAGAGTAGAGTAGCCCCGCGCCTGACTCTATCACATTGCAGACCAGTACATCCCGGCTGAACAGAAAGGTCATAAATCCTACCCGGGAGGCGGCAAAAACCGTGTTGTCCTTCACCTGGGTGTCATCATCCGATGAGGCTGCGCCGTCTATCACATAGTGCACACCGTTCACAGGCTTTAAAATCTGCAGATCATGTTCATGGCCGCAGACGTACAGATCCACGGTGTCATCAAAAAGGGGCTTGAGCCGGGTTATCAGAGCGCCGTTGGAACCATGCTCACCGTTGCTGAACAGGGGCTTGTGTCCGGCTGCCACAATCCACCGGGCGGTGGAGGCTTCAAGATTGTCTTTCAACCAGTCCAGCTGCCCTGTATCCCCGTAGAAAAGCCGCTCCGTATCCAGAAAATAAAATTCTATCCGGGTACCGTCATCCAGGGTCTCGGTTACAGAATAATACCGGTCAGGCATCTGCCAGCGGTCACCATAGGGAGACCTATACTCCAACTGGGCCTGAATATTCCCCTTGTAATCATGGTTGCCCAGAACTGAAAAGAAGGGCATGGTCAGTACATCCTGGTCATAAATATCCTCAAAATGAGTCTCCCACATAGGATCGTCCACGGACTCCACACCGTCGTAATAAAAGGAATCTCCCAGATTGATGATAAAGGAAAAATCACTATCCGGATCTTCTGCCAGCTGGCTCATGGCCAAAGCCGTGCTTTTCTGCTTCTCATTGCCCCGGCCGGCATCCCCGTACACCATGATCTCAAGATAATCAGTCCCCCCCTGTTTTTCATAAGGGGTAAATAGGGGAATCAGCTCATCAGGTGAAAAATCAACCCTGCAGGCTGTCAGAATCATCAGTATCATCAGAATGAAGAGCATTAAAAGGGAAGGAAAGTCAAACAGCCTGGAAAATCTTGTACTGTTCATACTTAAAATCCTAGGCAAAACAGAGGCAATTAGCAAATCAGAATCCTCATTCGGAGCTCTTTCCCCGTCCCGGTGGGCCGGGGAAACCAGGCTATCCGCTTGTAGGCCTGTTCCCGGCAGTCCTTTCCGGCTCCGTCCCCTCCGCCGGACTGCCGGCGGCCTGCCGCTCCTATCCTTGAGCCGACCTCATCCTGTTATCCCGCTTGAGGTTTTTCTTAACTTGGAATGATCAAAATCTTTGAAGCACCAGCCCCGTCCTCCTTGTATCTCCTTATAATCAGATATACTATTAATAGGAGAAAACCTTATGGGAGATGCCCTCATGCAGGATGATCAGCTGGAAGCCATAGCCGATCAGGTAAAAGAAAAAATGATCCTCTGGATGGAAGAAAAACACATCTATCCCTTTCCCGGCAGAAGTTCGGGAATTGATTCCCAAATGCTGGAACGGATGGTGAGGGTGGAAGAAGGCATTAAACACCAGAATGAGAATCTGGAAAAGATGATTTCTCAAACTGACCGCAGATTTGAAGAGCTGATTGATAACATGAACCTTCGCTTCAAAGAAGTTAATGAGACCATGGACCGCCGGTTCACTGAAGTGAACGAGACCATGGATCGTCGTTTCAAAGAAGTCAATGAGACAATGGACCGCCGTTTCTCAGAAGTGAGCGAGACCATGGACCGCCGCTTTAAAGATGTGCATGAAATCATGGATAAACGCTTCAACCGTCTGTATGTCTTTCTTTCCGGAGTCTTCCTCACCCTGCTTACTGGAATGATCACATTGATTATCCAGGGATTTCAGGTATAACAGAATCTTTCTTGTCCGTTTTCTCTTCTGAGGCTCTTCCCGACGGCCTGCCGGCCGCCGGAAATCAGGCTTTTCACTGCAATGCTCGTCTCCGGCTCTCTTTCTCAGGCTTGCTCCGCGCCGCCTGGAGAACCGGGAGCATTTCCGCTTCTATCCCTGAGCCGTGTGTAAAATCTGTATGCTCTTTTGAATCACCATGTAAAACCACCTCGTAGATAATTCATATTGAACGAACTATCAATGGGGAAGTATAATGGAAAATATGGCAGCCTGGATCAAAGCAACATCTGATATCATGATCCGTGTCCTTCTGGGGCAGGAAGAAAATATCTTCGTTCTCAAGGATTTTATAAATTCCGTACTGGAGGACAGAGGTTTCTCACCTGTAGTCAATCTGACAATAAAAAATCCTGTAAATATGAGGGATATTTTTAGCGGCAAAGAGACTTTTTTGGATGTCAAAGCAGAAGACGAGACAGGTCGTTCCTTCGACATAGAGATTCAAAGCTCCGGCGGTCGTGCTTTTGTCAATCGCAGTCTGTATTACTGGGCAAAACTTTACCATTCACAGATGGAAGAAGGTCAAAAGTTCAACAAACTGAATCCAGTGATTTGCATCAATATATTGAATTTTGAATTGTTTAAGGATGATGAGCAGCATAATTTTCACAGTTGTTTTATGATTCAGGATATGGATAACCGGGAAAATGTATTAAGCGATCATCTGCAGATTCATTTTTTGGAGCTACCCCGTATGATAATAGACCGGTATCGTGTACCCCCCAAACGGCTTCAAAAATGGATGTGGTATTTAAAAGAAGAGGGGAATCTGGGAGAAGATGATATGAATATAATTTTAAAAGATGATCCAGTATTTGAAAAAGCCCATGATACATTCAGGAAATTCACCACCGATGAAATGCTAAAAGAAAAATATGATGCCCGTATGAAGTGGGAGAGCGACAGAGCTACAGCGATTGATGAAGCCTGGGTAGATGGTAATGAACAGGGAATTGAGAAAGGCCGAATGGAAGAAAAAGAACAATTGAATAAAGAACATGCCGTAAAAATGAAAAAATCAGGAGTGGCCATAGATATCATTGTCTCTGTGACAGGCCTCTCAAAAGAGGTCATTGAATCCTTGTAAACTGCTTCAATCCCTTTGCCGTCCGGTTTTCAGGGGTCTATTTATACGTTTTCTTCCCATCTGTCAGCAAAGATAAATAATGACCCAGCGTATCTTTATGAAGTGTTTATTTAATTGTTTTATTGTGTTATATCTATGCAGGATGCCCTTGAAAACCATGACTGAAGAAATAGAACAGAAGCTGGAAGGCTTTGACACAATCGCCTTAAAAGACCTCGGCTCAGTGGCTCTGCTGGACCGGGTGGATACAAAATATGTGGGCCATGTGAATCAGCTTGCAAAGATCCTTCCGGCCCTCCAGAAAGAATATAAGGTTCTCTATCACCAGGGGGTTAAGCAGTTCGCCTACGAAACCACCTATCTGGATACCAGCGACTTTCAGTTTTACAGGGCCCATCATCAGGGGCGGGCCAACCGCTACAAGGTGAGAACCAGAGGCTACAGGGATACGGGAGTCTATTTTGATGAGATCAAATTCAAGGACAACCGGAAAAAAACCTATAAAACCAGAGTCCAGAGAGACGAGCGAGATACCGTGGTAGATGTGGATTTCCTTGATTTTATAGCTGAATCTCCTGAACTGGAGACCCTCCGGGATGATCTTAAGCCCGTGCTGGATGTGGACTATACCCGGATGACCTTTGTCAATAATCAATATACCGAACGGATCACACTGGACTACGCCCTGCGCTTCAATAAAGAGCAGGTAAACTCACAGCTGGATAATCTATTTATTCTGGAAGTGAAAAAGAGCAGTCTGAACCAGAAGTCGGTGATGGAATCCATATTAAAGAATCATAAAATCTATCCCTCCCGCATCAGTAAATACTGCGTGGGCATGGTCATGACCAATAAGAGCTTAAAACACAACAGGTTCAAACCCTTAATCAGAAATATATCAAAAATCAATTCCGAGGTTTCTTAATGTCCCAGCTTCTTCAGTACTTTATTCTTGATTCCATGGACAGGGAGCTGATGATTCAGTTAATTTTCCGACTAGTTATCCATTTCCTTTTTCTTTATATTGTTATTGAGCATATTTATTACAGATACAATAAAAAGTACAAGTTTATACTCTCCTTCTACATGGTGAGCCTTCTCATCTTCTTTATTACCAGTTTTCTGACCAGCTCCAATATTCAGACCGGATTTGCCTTCGGACTGTTTGCTGTTTTCTCCATTATCCGCTACAGAACCGATTCCATCCGGATCAAAGACATGACCTACCTCTTTGTCTTTATCATTATGGCGGTGATCAACTCTCTTATCACAGAACAGCTCTCTCTGATTCTGATTCTCTTTGCCAACGCCGTTATGATTGTGGCTACCTTCCTTTTGGAACGCCGCTGGGCCACAGCCAACCTCACCTCCATCTCTGTGGATGTGGAAGATATCATACTGGTGCATACGGAAAACAGGGACAAGCTGCAAGCCTTACTGGAAGAGCGGACCGGTTTGAGTATTGTCTCTGTTGAAATCAGCAGCATCGATTACCTCCGGGACACCTTTACGGTAAAAGTGTACTTTAAAGGGAGCGATCAGTTTGCCTGATACTTTCCGGCTTCCAGGACTCCCATACCTTGCCCTGTTCCTGCTTCTCCTCAGTGCAGCTCCCTCTTATGCCTTTAATGTATATGAAGGGGGGAAACTCAAAGTACAGAGCAATCTGATAATGGGGATGGACTACCGCTATCAGGCCGATTACTTTCCCGGGCGCAGCGGATTTCGGATCACAGACGCCAGGTTCAATACAGAAGCCAGGTATCTTGATAAGCTCAGACTCACCCTGAAACTGGACTTTGCCGACCTTACGGAAGAGGAGATAAACGTCCTTAAAACGGCTCAGATGGAATACCGGTTTTCAGACCCCCTCCGGCTGAGCGGGGGATACGGGAAAATCCCCTTTGGGCAGGAGTATTCCAGGGGGCTGACCAGCCGTCCCAACATCTATCACTCAGAAGCCAGTGCCCTGATTGCTCCGGGACGATCTGTGGGGCTGAACCTGTCAGGTAAGAGGATTCTGGGACACTTCTGCTATGATGCCGGATTCTATAATGGGACCACAGACCGCTGGGACAAAAACGAATCTGGTCTCCATATGGGTGCGGCCAATTTGTACTACCAGAAGGGCTCCTTTAAAGGGGGATACAATCTTCTGTATTCCCTGGATGAAACATTTGCCCAAGGGGTTTATGTTGATCTGAACCATCAGATCAACAAGAAACTGACCCTTAAAGTATTCAGCGAATATATGGAGCAGCGGTATTTCAACTATCACTGGAATCACTCGGTTTTTACGCTTTTCGCCCTCCGGATCAATTCTATAGAACCCCTATTGTACTTTGATTATTACAACGACAATGTAGGGTATGACGGAGAGGAGGATAAACTGATTCCCGGCATCGGATTCAATGCCTACTTTTTAAAGGATAAAGTGCAGCTGAAAACGGATCTTAGGACGGAGTATCTGTATTCCACCCCCACATTCCATAATCAGAAATTCTATAATTCCAAACTCACAGTCAAACTGGTGGTCTCCCTCTGATGATCTACCTGCTTCTCATTATCAGTCTGTTTACATCCTCCTGTTCCTTTTTTATGAATGATGATCCCCTTTTGCCCTACCAGGAGCAGACCTCCGCCGGACTGCCCGTGTTTTATCTTGACCCTAAACCGGTGAGTAAGGATTTTTATACCCCCTGCTCTGTCATCTACAAAGGAACAAGGTATGAGGCGGAAGGGAAAATCCGCGGCGGTTTTTCAGCCTACTTCCCCAAAAAAAGCTATACCCTAAGGTTTTCCGATACCCATCTGTTCAGTGATCCTGATATGGGAGACGAGGGATTCACCCAGAGAAAAAAAGTATTCCTCCTGGCCGATTTTGATGATAACTCCCACTTAAGAAACCGTCTGGCCCAAAGGCTCTGGCAGCTCCTGCAGGATGACGGAACAGGCACTTACCACAGCCCGGTTATTCAGACCAGCAGCGCCGTGGTGTATACCAACGGCTCCTATGAAGGGCTGTATACGGTGGTCGATCCGGTGGATGAGACAATGATCGACCGCTATGCCGCAGCCTCACCCCCAAACCTGGTTAAACCTATGATCCCGGGGGGGGATATGTTCAAGGGGAATACTAGAGATGCTAATTTCTATCTGCATAGTGAAGTCTATAAAGGTTTTGATAAAGTCATGGGCACTCCCGGTGTTGGAATTGAAGGGGCCTTTACGCCGCTGGAAGAGTTTATCCTGTTCCTGAATCATGCCAGTGACAGTGAGTTCGCAGACCCCATAACAGGATTTCACAGCCGGGCCAATGTGGACAGCTATTACGGCTGGTGGTTTTATACCTCCTTTATGGCGGCCGCTGACTCGGTCAACAAAAACGCCTTCCATTACAAGGAACCCGGAGGCTTGTGGTACTACTTTCCCTGGGATTTTAATGCCAGTTTCGGCCAAAGATACAATACCAAACGGATAGGAGCCTATTTTCAATCAGGCACATCCGACAATAAGGTATTCCAGCGCCTTGTGTATCATCCCTCTTACGCCCCTGCCCAGCACGCTCAATACAGAGCCCTTCTGGAACCAGGGGGAGCCTGGGAGCTCCCGGCTCTTTTAGAAGAAGTGGACAGCCTCTGGGCGGAAGTCAGAGAAGCCGCCCTGGAAGATTGGGATAAATGGGAAGACAAGCATAAAAGCTACAGCGCCTGGAAGGACAGGAGTGATTTTACCACACCCGAGGAAGAGGTTGAATATATCAAAGCATGGATTGGTGAGATGCATGGGAGGGCTTTGGGGCGGTTTTAGAGTGTATTTAGTGTTGCTGGAACCACTATTCAATTTAATTTTGAACATTGACTTTATGCCTCAGAAAATGAATATAATTTTAATGATTTAATTATTTTTTTATTATATCATAATTGAAATGAAAGCTATTATCCTAGCCGGAGGCTCCGGCACACGTCTTTATCCAGCAACAAGATCTATTTGTAAGCAGTTACTCCCAATTTTTGACAAGCCAATGATCTACTATCCACTGTCGACTCTTATGTTGGCAGGGATCAGAGAAATCCTGGTTATCTCGACTCCAGCTGATACGCCTCGTTTTGAGGAGTTGTTGGGGGATGGTTCAGATTTGGGGATTTCTTTGTCCTATGCGGTTCAGGATGCTCCCAACGGGTTGGCCGAGGCCTTTATCATTGGTAAGGATTTTATCGGAGATGATTCCTGTGCTCTGGTGCTGGGAGATAACCTTTTTTATGGGCATGACTTTGCCAAGATGGTGCAATCTGCCGCCTCTCAGGAGAGCGGAGCTACTGTATTCGGATATTATGTGAAAGATCCTGAGCGTTATGGGGTGGCTGAGTTTGATTCTTCCGGAAAGGTTTTATCTTTAGAAGAGAAACCTTCTGTTCCTAAATCGAACTATGCGGTTGTCGGTTTGTATTTTTATGATAACCAGGTAGTGGATATGGCCTGTAAGCTGAAGCCCTCTCCCAGAGGGGAGCTGGAAATTACCGATGTAAATAAAGAGTACCTCAGGCGGGGTGAGCTTAAGGTGGAACTTATGGGCCGGGGCTTTGCCTGGTTGGATACAGGGACTCACCAGAGTCTTCTGGAAGCTTCCCAGTATGTAGAGGTTATTGAAGCTCGTCAGGGGCTCAAGATTGCCTGTATTGAAGAAATTGCTTATCGTCAGGGTTTTATCGACAGAGATCAGTTTGCCCGTTTGGCTAATGCATTAGCAAAATCCTCATATGGCCAGTATCTGCTGGATATTCTGGAGAGGGGAGAGTAGATGCCTTTTGAGTTTAAAGAGACCTCCATTCCGGGAGTTGTGATCATTCAACCACGGAAGTTCGGGGATGACCGTGGTTTTTTTATGGAAACCTATAAGAAAAGTGATTTTGTATCTGCCGGTATTACTGAGGAGTTTTGTCAGGATAACCACTCCTTTTCCTGTAAGGGTGTTCTCCGTGGACTGCACTTTCAGTCGGCTCCCCATGCTCAAGGCAAGCTGGTAAGAGTCCTGGCTGGAGCCGTTTGGGATGTAGCAGTGGATCTGATTCCAGGCTCTCCTACCTTTGGCAAGCATGTTGGTATTGAGCTGACAGCAGAGAATAATACTATGTTTTATATTCCTCCCGGATTCGGTCATGGTTTTCTGACTCTGGAAGATAATACCCATTTCCTATATAAATGCACAGCTGAGTATGCTCCTGAAGTTGATGGGGGGGTGAAATGGGATGATCCGGATCTCTCTATTCCCTGGCCACTGGAGGGAGATCCTCTTCTCTCTGGTAAAGATGCTCAGCTTCCCTACCTTAAGGATCTGTCTTTATGATTTGGATAATTGGAAATCTTGGAATGCTTGGTCAGGATTTGAGCAGGGAATTCTCTGAAGCCGGCATTGATTTTATCGGAACCGATAAAGAGGTTTCCATTCTGGAACCGGAGGTTATGAAAGATTTTGCTTTTGGGAAAGATATCTCTTTTATCATTAACTGCTCGGCCTATACGGCTGTGGATAAGGCGGAAGAGGATCAGGAGACCGCTTATCTGATAAATAAGAATGGAGTAGAGAATATTGCTCGTGTAGCTGCGTCTCTGGATGTTCCTCTCCTTCTTATTTCAACTGATTATGTTTTTGACGGCAGCAGTTCTATGCCACTGGATGAAGACGCACCCACCGGACCTGTTGGAGTGTATGGTGCCAGCAAGCTGGTAGGGGAAGATGTCGTCAGGAAAATCTGCAATAAACACTTTATTATCCGTACCGCCTGGCTCTATGGTCAATATGGGCCCAATTTCGTGTATACCATGGTAGGGCTGATGAACAGGCTTGAAACTTTAAAAGTTGTGGATGATCAGATCGGTTCCCCCACCTGGACACGAGATTTAACCGGACTGATAAAGAAGATTGTAATTGATAATTCTACTTCTTTTGGAACCTATCATCTGTCAGGAGAAGGAGAATGCAGTTGGCACGGTTTTGCTTCTGAAATCTATACTTTAGGAAGAGCATCCGGGTTGATTGAATCCGACTGTGCCCTGAATCCCTGTACATCCGATGAGTTCCCTACAGCTGCCAAAAGGCCTGCTTTTTCGCTATTGAATAAGAATAAGGTTCGCACTGTGCTGGGGTATGATGTACCCCGCTGGCAGGACTCTTTGAATACGTTTATGAAAGGAATTGGAAAAGATGACATCCTCTAGGACTTTAAAGAATATACTGGTCACCGGCGGAGCCGGGTTTATCGGCAGCAACTTTATCCGGGTTTTATTAAATAACCCTGAGTTTACAGGCCGGGTAATCAACCTGGATAAGCTTACCTATGCCGGAAATGCCGCCTCACTGGATGATGTGGCCGCTGCTTTTCCAGAGCGCTATATCTTCAAACAGGGTGATATCTGCGACAGGGCGTTTGTAGAAGGACTGTTTGATGAGTATGGCATCGACACTGTCTGTCATCTGGCCGCCGAAAGTCATGTAGACCGCTCCATCGAAGGTCCTGAGGCCTTTATCAGAACCAATGTGAACGGTACCTTTACCTTGCTGGATGCTGCCCGGAAAGCCTGGATTGGGGATTTTGAAGGGAAACTCTTTCACCATGTCTCAACAGATGAAGTCTATGGTTCCTTGGGAGACACAGGATATTTCTATGAAACAACTCCTTATGATCCCAGGAGTCCCTATTCTGCATCCAAAGCATCTTCTGATCATCTGGTGATGGCCTATTTCCATACCTATTGTCTCCCTGTCACCATGACCAACTGTTCCAATAATTACGGCCCCTATCAGTTTCCGGAAAAACTAATTCCTGTGATGATTGAGAATATGCTCAAAGGTAAACCTCTTCCTGTCTACGGAGATGGTAAGAACATCAGGGACTGGCTCTTTGTGGAAGACCATAACACAGCGGTCTGGGCTGTAATGCAGGGCGGAAAGCTGGGAGAAACCTATAATATCGGCGGGGAGAACGAATGGGAGAATATCCGCCTTGTGAATACACTCTGTGAGGTGGTGGCCTCTGAAGCAGGTAAAGAGGTACAGGATCTGAAAGATCTGATCACCTTTGTAAAAGACCGTCCCGGTCATGATCAGCGTTATGCCATCAACTGTGATAAGCTCAAGAATGAGCTGGGATGGACCCAGTCTCTGGATTTTGAAGAGGGACTGAAGAAAACCGTCCGCTGGTATCTGGACAATAGGGCCTGGATTGAGAATATCAAGTCTGGCGAGTACAGGAAGTGGATGGAAAAGAATTATACAGAACGATAACTTTTCAAATCCAGGGATATTACTTTATACTGAAAAGGCATGACTGAGGTCATGCCTTTTTTATGGGAGTCACTGTGAAGCGTAATATATTTTTGTGGGGTTTTTTGTTTATTTCCGGTTTTCTGTCTGCGGATATGTCCTTTCGGGGTATCTATGATGATTTTCTGTATTATGATGAGTTGGCAGGGAATCAGGATTCCACTTCATTGATTTATCACAGTTACAGTACGGATGCCGCCCGGAGTGAATTTGATTGGGGCGGGCGTTCATATGCCTCTCCCCTGGTGGAGACATCTCTGGGGACTTTGAGACTCATAGATCCCGAAACTTTTTTCTCCTATAACACATTCAAAGCATGGGGCCGGAACGACGGCGCCCTCTGGCAGGGTAAGGGATTTAATAATGTCACCTCCTTCGGGATGGACTGGATGAACGACTGGTATTCCATCCGCCTTTATCCCCAGTTCTGGTGGGCCCAGAATTCAGACTTTGATATTGTCTCCACCAACGTCAGTTCCGGCTGGGGAGACTGGTGGAGCGGCCGGGACTACGACCGGCTTCAGAGACAGGGTGACGAGTTCCTCTACGCTTTTGACTGGGGGCAGAGTGATATTCGCTTCTACTGGCAAGAGTATGTCACCTTCGGTTTTTCAACCGAGGAAGTGACTCTGGGACCGGGACGGCAGAATAATATTATGCTCAGTAATAATGCAGGAGGTTTTCCCCACTTTGACCTGGGAACTTATCGCCCACAGGAAATCTGGAAGCTGGGAAGTTTTGAAGGGCGTTTCTTCTGGGGGTGGCTGGAAGAATCCGACTATTATGATACTAATCCCGATAATGATCTGGCCTGGTTTTCCGGACTGGCTGTCGCCTGGGCTCCCTCTTTTGTGCCCGGACTGAGCCTGGGAGCTGTTCATCAGTATTACAAACCCAATCAGTTCTGGAATGCTCTTGACCTGATTGCTGCGGTGCCCATTTTCAGCAGTAATAAACCCGGTTCAGAAGATGATGAAGACGGTATGATTGCCCTGACCTTTGACTGGAAGTTTCCGAGTGTGGGTTTCACTGTGTACGGTGAGTGGGCCAATAATGATTATACCCATCCCATAACCAGCCCCGAGCATACATCTGCTCAGGTTCTGGGAGTCTCCCAGATCTTAAAAGAGTGGAATCCCGGTCAGAGGCTGGTTTTCTCTTTTGAACATGCCAATCTGGCACAGACCAGAACCACCAATGTTCGTCCGGCAGGTCCCTGGTACCGGCATGGTTGGGCTGGATGGACTCAAGGGTATGCTCATAAGGGCCAAAGTCCCGGAGCCTGGATTGGCCCTGGTTCCAATAGTCAGTGGGTGAATGTTTCTTATTACCACAATCTGGGTAAAATCGGTCTGGAGTATACTCGGGTCTGCTGGGACAGCGACTATTTCTATAATGTGGTGATAAATGATCCCGATTACAAAAGATCAACCTTTGGTCAGTTTATTGATAATGATGTCAGTCTGGATGCGGTTTACTTCCTGGGAGACTGGAACCTGTACGGAAAAGCAAGCCTCCTGTATACTCTCAATGAAAACTGGGTCTGGCGGGAAAATGTACTCCATTTTCACTTTGAGACCGGTGTTGCTTACTCATTTTAATCCGGAGGAATCATGTCTGATCCTGTAACCGTATTCACAGCCGCCTACAACTATGGCGAATATCTCCATAGAGTTTATAGGAGTCTTCAGGCTCAAAGTTATAAGAATTTTGAGTGGGTCATTGTCGATGACTGCTCTACAGATAACACAAATGAGATTGTTCAGGGCTGGCTGCAGGAGAAAAATGATTTCCCCATCCGCTATTTTCGTCAGGAAGTGAACAAAGGAAAGATGGCGGCCATGAACCGGGGGGTCCGGGAGGCTGCCTATGATCTTTTCGTGAGCTGCGATGCGGATGATGAGCTTACACCCGATGCCCTGGCCATCTACATGAAGCACTGGGACTCCATTGACGATGAAACCCGTAAAGGGCTGTCCGCCCTTGTGGGGCTCTGTGAAGACCAGCACGGTGAGTTGGTGGGTAATAAATTCCCGGTTAATCCTCTGATCGCCGACTTTTATGAAACAACCTTTAAATACAAAATTCGCGGGGATAAGCTGGAAATGTACCGCACCGAGGTTCTCAAAGAGTTTCCGTACTACGAAGGGGTGGACCGCCACGTGATCCATTCGGCCACCTATTTTGACATGGCCGAGAAATACAAGCTCTATTGCTTCAATGAAATTGTCCGGATCTATTATCGTCAGGAAGAAGGAAAGGTTCCTTTATCCATGCGGACTAAAAAACTCCGATTCCTCAAAGGCCGTCAGTATTATGCACAGATGCGGATTAATAAGTATTTTCCCCGCATTCCCTCAATCAAGTTCAAATTTCTGACTTTTATTTCCTATACCCGCTATTCCTGGCATTTGAAGATCAGTCTTGCAGAAATGCTCCGGCGGATAGAGAAGGGGAAAAACAAGCTGGCATTTATTGTAATTCTTCCCCTGTCTTTGGGTTTGATTCTTATGGATAAAATTCAAAAAAGAGCTTGAGAATCAGCGCTCCTTTCGTTTCAGTTCGGTAATCAGAATATCCTTGCTCTTTGTGTCTTTACCTCTTAAATTGCCCATCATTCGGGAGAGTCTCACGCAAAAGAGTTTATAGGGAATCAGGTAATTTTTGCCGTATTTGGACGCATAGTGATACAACGAGTCCGTATACCAGGCTATGGCATTCCGGTTGTAACTGGTTCCTTCGTGATGTATGATCCGGAACCCCTCACTTAAAACAGCCGGTTTATAGTGGCCGAGTTTGAGCAGTGCGCTCCTCAGAGCATTTTCTTCAAAAAACAGAAACTGAGCCTCATCGAACCCTCCGGCTTCCTGAAAGAGATCGGCTTTAATGATAAAAGCGGCTCCTGAAATATAGAGCTTTTGAGGGATAAAACCATCTTTTGTCATGTAACGGTCCCAGAGTCTGTTATAGAGTTTTTTAGGTAGTATAAAATCGATCTCAGGCAGATATTTTAAGGGCTTGCACCATCCTCCATCGGGATAATAAAGGGGGAACCCCGTCAGGGCATCAGGGTTATTCTTTTGAAACTGCATCAGCTTTGGAAGGTTGAACTTTTCAATTGTCGTATCAGGGTTCAGAAAAAAGAGGTATTCTCCCATGGCTTCCCGGGCACCCATATTGTTTCCAGCACCGAACCCTGTATTGGCCGGGTTGGAAATAAAACGGACTTTAGAATATTTTGTATCAAAGGCTTTTGTATCCGTCTGTTCAGGATGATTATCCACGACAAGAACTTCTGCTTCGGGAATCGTTTTTTTCAGGGATTCCAGGCAGTCTTCAAGAACGGAACCGCTGTTATAGGTTACAATGATTATGGAAAGCACAGGTTTGGACATAATCCTATTTATACTCTGTCTGTCAGTACTGTTCAAGTTCAGTATATCCAGTGAAAAATCCCAGTCTTTCTATTTTCACAGCTCTATGTTAATTTATTTTTAACAATTATGAAAAAGACGATATATGTAGCCATGAGTGCCGACCTTATCCATCCGGGGCATCTGAATATTCTGAAGGTGGCCGCCAAATACGGAGAGGTAACTGTCGGTGTCTTGACCGATAAAGCCATTGCCAGTTACAAACGGCTTCCCTTTATGGCCTATGAACAGAGAAAGACCATTGTGGAGAACCTCAAAGGGGTAGAGCGGGTCATTCCCCAGGATACTCTGGATTATGTTCCCAACCTGCTGAAACTGAGGCCCGATTATGTGGTCCACGGAGACGACTGGAAGGAAGGGGTCCAGAAAAAGACCAGACAGCGGGTCATCGATACCCTCAAAGAGTGGGGGGGAGAGTTGATCGAACCGACCTATACCCCCGGCATCTCCAGCACCAAGCTCAACAGAGCCCTCAAAGAAGTGGGGACGACCCCGGAAGTCAGGCTTAAGCGGCTGCGCCGCCTGCTGGAAGCCAAGGATGTGGTTCGGGTGATGGAAGCCCACAGCGGTCTGACCGGTCTGATCGTAGAAAAAACCTCAGTGAAAAAAGAGGGACAGCTCCTTGAGTTCGATGCCATGTGGCTGAGCAGTCTCACCGACTCAACCAACAAGGGCAAGCCGGATATCGAGGTGGTGGATGTCACAAGCCGGATGAATACCATAAACGATATTCTTGAAACCACCACCAAGCCCATTATCTACGATGGGGACAGCGGGGGTATCCCTGAGCACTTCGCCTATACCGTGCGGACTCTGGAGCGGATGGGAATCTCTGCAGTTATTATCGAGGATAAAACGGGTCTCAAGAAAAACTCCCTCTTTGACTCGGATGATCTGCAGAAGCAGGATTCCATAGAGAATATCTGTCATAAAATTCAGACAGGCAAAAAATCCCAAATTACCGAAGATTTTATGATTATTGCCCGCATTGAAAGCCTGAATCTGGGAATGGGCGTGGAAGATGCTCTGGAGCGTGCCGAAGCCTATATCCAGGCTGGTGCCGATGGGATCATGATCCACAGCAAGGAGAAGGAACCTGTCATGCTCTTCGAGTTCTGCGACAGATTTACTGCCTTTGAACAGAAAGTCCCTCTGGTCGCCGTACCCAGCACCTACTCCCATATCACAGAAAAGGAGCTCTCGGAAAAGGGCATCTCCATTGTGATTTATGCCAACCATCTCTTGCGATCTGCCTATCCCGTTATGGAGCAGACCGCCAGATCCATTCTGGAGCATCAGAGGGCCAAAGAGGCGGATGAACACTGCATGCCCATCAAAGAGATTATCTCTCTCATTACCTGATTCATTGGAGGTTTCATGATTAATACAGTAGATTTCAGTACCGCTCTGGACGGAATTGTCAATTTTTATGCAGGAGTTCCCGACTCCCTGCTGAAGAATTTCTGTGCCCGTTTAAGCAATACCAAGGCTCAAAACGAACATATCATAGCCGCTAATGAGGGGAACGCCCTGGCATTGGCGGCAGGTCATACTATAGCCTCAGGCAAACCCGCCTGCGTCTATATGCAGAACTCAGGATTGGGCAATATCGTTAACCCTTTCCTTTCTCTTATGGACAAGGCTGTTTACAGGCTGCCTGTCCTCTTTATTATTGGATGGCGGGGTGAGCCGGGTGTTAAGGATGAGCCCCAGCACGTCACCCAGGGAGAACTGACCCTTCCCCTTCTGGAGTGCATGCGCATTCCCTACAGGGTAATGGACGCCGACAGCGATTATACCGCAATCCTTCAGGAAGCCCAGGAGGCTTTGAACCAGGACAAACCCTTTGCCCTGGTGGTGAGAAAGGGGAGTTTTTCCTCTTGTAAACTGGAGACACCCCTTGCGGATATCTCATCCTTAAACAGGGAAGAAGCCATCGGTACAATTCTTGAAACACTCCCTGAGGAATACCGCTTTGTTTCCACTACAGGTAAGATTTCCAGAGAACTGTATGAGCACCGGGATGCCCGGGGGGAGGTTCATAACAAGGATTTTCTGGTTGTAGGCTCTATGGGGCACACCTCCCAGATTGCCCTGGGAGCGCTGCTGGCCCGGCCGGATCTGCCCCTTTGCTGTCTGGACGGAGACGGGTCGGTTCTCATGCATATGGGCTCCCTGGCTGTGAACGGCAGTTTTCAGGATCTGCCCCTCCTTCACATTATGATCAATAACGGTTCCCATGATACTGTCGGGGGCCAGCCCACGGTGGCCGGCGGAGTCGACTGGCCTGCACTGGCACAGGCTGCCGGATATGAGCGCTGCTTAAGCTGTGATAGCAGAGATTCTCTACAGAAGGTTCTGAATACAGTATTGGATCAGAAAGGGGGAATGACCTTTGTGGAGCTTCGTGTGGCTAAGGGCTCCCGGGATGACCTGGGCCGGCCGAAAGTTTCGGCTCTGAATTGTCGTCTCAATTTTCAGGAGGCTTTGTGACTCAGGATATCAGGTCTGTCCCTCTTAAAAAGCTTCACGGGGAGGATTTTCCATCCTGCCGTACAGTCCTGCTGGTCACAGGCCGGGCATCCTACGAGGCCTGTGGTGCCTCCCGGGAGATCGAGCGGATCTTTGCGGGTTGTGAGATTGTCCGCTTTTCCGATTTTGAGACCAATCCCCGTCTGGAAGACCTGCAGAAAGGGCTGCCCCTCTGCCGGAAGGCTGATCTGATTGTGGCTGTTGGAGGGGGCAGTGTTCTGGATATGGCCAAACTCCTAAAAGCCTTTGCTGCCTGTGATGGGAATCCGGAAGATTTTGTTACAGGTCGTAAAAAACTGGAATCCCTGTCTTCCCTTCCATTGATCGCTGTACCCACAACCTCCGGTTCCGGGAGTGAATCGACCCATTTCGCCGTTGTTTATGTGAACAAGATCAAATATTCCCTGGCCCATCCGGAGCTTCTTCCGTCCATCGTTGTTCTGGACCCTTCCCTGACCCTGTCCATGAGCGCTCAACAGGCGGCTGTATCGGGACTGGATGCGCTGTCCCAGGCTGTAGAATCCTGGTGGAGTGTCAATGCCAATCCTGAGTCCCGTAATTTTGCGGAAAAGTCAATGGCTCTGACCCTGGAGCATCTGATTCCATCGGTTCAATCCGGCTCATTGAAAAACCGCGAGGGGATGCAGAGGGCAGCGAATCTGGCGGGACAGGCCATCAATATCAGTAAAACAACAGGAGCCCATGCCTTCAGTTATTATCTGACTTCCCGTTTCGGGATTCCCCATGGCTATGCTGCTGCCCTGATGCTCATCCCCTTTATCCTTTACAACAGCAGGGGAGGGAGGCTGGAAGGGCTGTTCCCCCTTCTTCAGGCGGAGAATGCCGAAGAGGCAGCTGAAAAAGTAAGCACCATAATCCGCAGCTGTGCTTTGGAGCCCCGGCTGGCCCAACTGATTGATGTGGATGCTGTATTTGAGGACTTTCTGGCCTCTGTCAACCTGGAGCGTCTGCAGAATAATCCGAGGCCCCTGGACAACCCTGAAGAGTTTCGTGCTCTCCTTCTGCGCTGATACCCTGATGTAAGGATCTTTTTTATGCTTCATATACTGTTTCAAATGCTGATAGCCCCCCTCGTTTCCCTGCTGAACCGTGTTTTGACGGCTTCTTATGAACTGACGGGCAATTATGGTTTGTCCATCCTGATGATGAGTGCGGTCATCAATGTGCTGATCTATCCCTTTTTTGCCCTGGCCGATACCTGGCAGAAGGAGGAGAGGCTTATCCTGGACCGCATGGCCCCCCGGAGAAAGGACATCAGGGAGGTGTTCAAGGGGGATGAACAGTATTTTTATCTAAAGACCCTCTACCGGCAGAACGGCTATTCCCCTCTGCTGTCCATCCGTTCCAGCTTCGGTATGCTTATTCAGATACCCTTTTTTATAGCCGCTTACCGTTTTCTTTCGGGCTTTGAACCCCTGCAGGGCGAAGGGTTTCTGTTTCTAAAGGATCTTTCGGTTCCCGACGGGACCTTTGGTATGATTAACCTGATGCCCTTTGTTATGACCGCCTTGAATCTGGCATCCGCCTCTGTTTATTCTTCAGGGCAATCCAGATCGGGGAAAATTCAGCTGTTTATAATGGCAGGGCTTTTTTTCGTCCTCTTGTATACGGCTCCTTCGGGGCTGCTTCTGTACTGGAGCTGCAATAATTTCATTTCACTGGTCAAGAATCTCCTCTCTCGGTGGGAAGGTGTGCCGGTCTCAGAGCGGCTGAACCGGTACAGCGGACATCTTTTGATGAAGATAAAAGCCCCTCTGTGGCTCCCTGCTGCTGCCGTACTCTATGTCTGCGGGAGCGTGGGACTTTACTATCTTGTGAAAAACCCTGTCACCGTCGCTCTGGTCTATGGAGCCTATTTTTGTACATTGATTCTGTCCGTTCCGGCTCTGCTTTACTTTTTGGCTGAGTATAAAGGAAATTTTCTAACCAGATTGATCTCTGTGGGACTCCTGACAACCGGAGCTGCTGCTCTGGTCCAGCTCTGGGGCAATCCTTTTGTTCAGGACCCTCAGGATCTTATTGTGAATCTTTTTTTGATCATCGTCCTGTGTTTTCTGCCCTCTTTATTGAATAAAGCGCAAATGTTCACCGCTCCAGGTAAGACCGAGGGAGCAGTGTTTCTGACCTCACTGGCTGTGCTGACCGTACTGGCGGGACTGGTTGTTCCCACGGCTCTGGCCGCCAGTTCTCCTTATGAAATGCAGATCGGCCTGGCATTGATTATTCAGGTTCTCCTCTGGGCCTTTTTCTCATTCGCTTTGGTGCCTCTCTTTTTATATTACGCTCTGCCGGCTACCTACAGAAAAGCTGTGGTGTATCTGACTGCTGTTGTCGCCTGTGGGAGTGTGCTGAATTTTCTTTTTTTTCCGGGCTCTTACGGGGTCATATCGGAGTCCCTTCAGTTTGAGTTCGGCTTTGTGCATGATCCCAAGCCCGCTGTTCTGCTGAACCTTGCGGTACTGGGAGGGATGGGGCTCTTCCTTCTGGGAGTCTTTCTCAAAACGGAGCTCTTCCGTTTCAGGCAGTTTCTCACTCTCCTTCTGGTCTCCCTCCTGGCTATGACCGGATATAACGGTCTGGCTCTCAGTGGATCGGACAGGAAAGAAGCCCCTGCCGGAACAGATCTGCTTGCGGTAGAACCCGCCATTCCTCTTTCCCGGAAGGCTCATAATACGATCATCCTGTTTTCAGACAGAGCTTTGGCAGGGGCACTACCTCTGGCACTGGAGGCATTTCCCGAGCTGGAGGAGCGTTATGACGGATTTACCTGGTATCCTGACACCCTGAGCTTCGGTGTGAATACCATAACCTCCCTCCCGGCCATGCTGGGTGGCTATGAGTATACACCCCAGGGAATGGCGGCCCGGCCGGAGGAATCTCTGAAGAAAAAAGCCTTTGAAGGAGTCATGGTTCTGCCCAGACTGTTTTCTGACAGGAATCACAGGGTGTATATGGCCAATCCCCTCCATAAGGGATTCAATCTGGACACCGCAGATCTTTCCGTTTTTGATGAAATGGGTATTCAACGGGATGATTTATCCAGAGTACAGGCTTCCTGGTTGGCTTCCCACGACATTCCCTCTGATTTCGGAAAGATTCTGATGCGGGATAAATCCCTGTTTCAGTTCTCCCTGTTCCGTATGGCTCCCCGTTATGTCCGTCGGAAAATCTATGACGACGGAAACTGGCACAGTCTGAACAAAGATAATCCTGATTATGAGACCTATGCCAATCTCTTTAACGCCCTGAGTTTTTATAAGGAATGGGCGGTTTTGGACTGGCTTCCCGCTCTTATGGCCCCCGACGAGGGAGGGCCGACCTTCAGCATCATCGGCAATAAAGCCTCCCATGAGGTGCTTGCTGTCAATGCCGATTTTGAAGCGGTCACCTCCCTAATAGATTACCCCGAAGAAGATCTGGCTCTCTACGGCAGTAAAAACTCTGCCGCCCATATCTATACCAATGTGGCTGTGATCAATAAGTTGGCGGACTGGTTGGACTGGCTCAAAGCCGAAGGTCTGTACGACAATACTCAGATCCTCATTGTTTCCGATCATGGACGGGCGGGGGAGGGGGTGTACGATCCCTATTTTTCAGAAGACCCCGGGGGGGATCATGCCCCCGAGTATGTGGGCTTTCATCCCCTCATGCTGTTCAAACCCTTCGGCAGCCGGGGACTTTTAGGCACTTCAGAGGCCTTTATGACCAATGCAGATACCCCTGAGCTGTTGCTGGAAGCCTTCGGAGGTGCTGATAATCCTTATACGGGGAAGCCCCTGGATTCTTCTGCCAAGGAAGGACCTCTTCTAGTGGGTGACGGTTCCAACCTGATCTACAATCATGGTTCAGCCGAATACATCCACCGGAAAAGCTATATGGTCGAGAAGAGCATGCTGGATACTGCAAACTGGAGGACCGTGAAATGAGGATCGGAAAAGTTTTTTATATCATCTTCTTTACTCTGATTCTGGTTGTTCCTGTTTCTGCCTATATCGACCCGGCCACGGGCAGTATGCTCCTGTCCGCTCTTATCGGGATTATCGCCTCCTCCTGGTTTCTTTTGAAACAGGTCATTATGAAGCTTAAGTTTTTCTCCCCCTCCGGTAAAGGAGAGGCATCCCGGCATTCTCTGGTTCTCTATTCCGAAGGGCCTCAGTACTGGGGGGTGTTTAAACCTCTTCTGGATGAACTGGTACAAAGGGGAGAACCCTGTGCCTATATGACAGCTCATCCTGATGACCCTGGATTAAAATATGAATCGGATCTGGTGAAAACCTCTTATATCGGACAGGGGAACAGGGCGTACATGCGTCTGAACTTTCTGGAAGCCGATGTGTGCGTGGCTACGACGCCCGGTCTGGATGTCCTGCAGTTCAAACGCTCCAAGAGGGTAAAGCACTACTGCCATATCCTCCATCACCTGAACAATACCTCCACCTACAGGCTTTTCGGAATAGATTATTACGATTCCATCCTGCTGAACGGACCCCATCAGGAGGGAATTATCCGTGAACTGGAGAAAAAGCGAGGCACTCCCCTTAAGGATCTCAGGATTGTCGGCTCCACCTACCTGGACAGTTTGTTTGAGAAGAAAAAGGTGCTTCAGCTTTCGGAAAATAAGGATTTTACAATCCTCATTTCGCCATCCTGGGGTCCCAACGGCCTGCTGCGCCGCTATGGTATGGATCTGCTTGGGCCTTTGGCCGAGAGCGGCATGAAATTGATTCTCCGACCCCATCCCCAGAGTTCTATCTCCGAAAAAGAGATTCTGGAAGAATTGAAAATTTCTCTTGCGTCCTATGGAAATGTTCAATGGGATTTTAACAAGGAGAACATTCACGCCATGGCCCAATCGGATATCATGATTTCCGATTTTTCTTCCATTATGTTCGACTATATTTTTCTTTTTTCCCGGCCTGTGGCGGTCTTCAATTTCAATCTGGACCCCCGTGGCTTCGATTTGTCGGATATTGAAGAGGAAAATCCCTACTATATGGTGAAGGACAGCGGCGCCATTCTTCATTTTGATGCTGATGATCTCGCATCCGTTCCTGAAAGAATAAAAACACTCACCATGGACCCCCATCTTCAGGAGAATATTGAACGATTGAAGGTATATGCCTGCCGCCATCAGGGAGAGGCGGGCTCCAGGTCTGTAGACGCCATTCTTGAGATTCGGGAGAATTTATGAAGCATATTGTAATGGTTCCTTCCTGGTACCCCAATAATGATGCTGACCTTTCGGGTGTGTTTTTCCGGGATCAGGGAATCGCCCTGCAGAAAGCCGGATACAAGGTCACCGTAGCTTATGTGGAAACCCGTTCGGCTGCTAAAATTGCGGGAGATCTGAGAAGCAGATCCTGGAAACCAGGCTTTTATATCAATCAGGCCCAACTGACCGAATACCGCTGCCGGATCTACAATCTTCTCTTAAAGTTTCCTGGCGGAAAAGAGTGGCTTGTTTACAGAAAACTAAAAAGACATATCCGTAGAATCGAGAAGACGGAAGGTCCCATAGACCTCATCCATCTCCACTCCTTCCGCTCCCATGGATACGGAACGGCCCGGATCTGCCGGAGGAAAAAGATCCCCTATGTTCTGACAGAGCATTATTCGGGCATCGAAAACCGTTCTCTCAAGCCCTACCAGAACAGGATTATCAGGCTTATCGGCCGGACGGCATCGGCCCTGATTGCTGTGGGCGACGGCGGAGCTTCCTATCTGAAGGAGCTAACCGGAAGGGAGGTTTCTGTTATTCCTAATATGGTGGATGTTTCTGGTTTCAATCCCTCCGATTATCCAGCTCCCGGGGGACGGAGGATCTTTTCCCTGGGGTATCTCAAATACAGAAAGGGCTTTGATCTTCTGATCAATGCCTTTTATAGCATTCATTCCGAATATCCTGATGTGGAGCTCCTGATTGGGGGAGAGGGCGCAGAACGGGAGAACCTGGAGAGTCTGATTGAAAGTCTGGAACACAAAGACCCTTCTTTTAGAGGCAAAACAAGACTGTATGGGGCTGTCAGCCGGCAGGAGCTGCCGAGGCTTATGGCCGAGTGCAGCCTCTTTTCTCTGGCCAGTCGGGATGAAGCTTTCGGAGTGGTGTTTATCGAAGCCCTCGCCATGGGCAAACCCCTTGTGGCGACATCAAATGCCGGACCCCGGCGGATTGTGAACCGGCACTGCGGGATTCTGGTGAACAATGAAGATAGTGAAGATCTGGCAAAGGGGCTCAAGCATGTACTGGATCATCCCGAATCCTATGATCCATCGGCTATCAGATCCTATTGTATCGATAATTACAGCGAGGAAGCTGTTGTCCGTTCCCTGCAGGCTGTCTATAATTCGGTCATAAACTGATTCCTGAGAGTCATAAGGAAGGTCGTTTGTCTTCATCCCAGTTGAATAAGAAGAAAATTTTCTCTGATTATCTGTTTAACCTCATGAGAACGGTTCTCAATGTGGCCATGCCCATGATTACCCTCCCCTTTGTCCTGAACAGAATAGGACCGGAGAATTACGGGATCTACAATTATGTTAATTCCATCATCTCCTATTTCACCATGGCTGCGGTGCTCGGCATTCCCACATATGCCTCCCGTGAAATCGCCCGGCAGGAAGGGGAGGGAATCGATCAGTCTGCGACTGAAATCTTCACGATTCAGCTGATATCTGTTGCCCTGGCTTCTCTTGTGTTTTATCTCGGATTCTATCCTTTTTTTGCAAAGGAACATCAAACTGTATTTCTAATTCTGTCCATACAGATCGCCGGTAATGTATTCAATACCGAATGGTTCTATATCGGCCGGCAGAAGTTCAAGTATATTGCTCTCCGTTCCATGATCATCAAGTTTCTCAACGTGCTTGCCATACTCCTGCTGGTTAGGGAAAGTGAAAACTGCCATACTTATGCTCTTATCATCGTCATGACCGGTCTGGCGACGGGTCTTGTGAATATAAGGGGAGTTATTCCCCACCTGAAATTCCGAGATCTGAATCTGAGGCGGCATATAAGGCCCATTCTGGTTCTTTTTGCTCTTAGTGTGACGGGGATGATCAATTCCAGCATCGATAAAACTCTTACAGGTGTTCTTGTGGGGCCTTTGTATGTGGGATACTACTCACTCGGTTTCCGGTTGACCCGGATTTTGCAGCAGGTATTCACTGCAATGAACAGCATTATTTTTCCCCGTATCACAAAGATTCTGGCTAATGGTGCAGAAAAGGACTCGGATAAGCTGCACCGTTTTAGCATGAATTATATTCTTATGCTCTCCTTTCCCATACTTCTGGGGCTCTTCCTCTATGCCGAGGATATTATTCTCCTTCTCTTTGAACCGGAGCTTCTGCCCGCTGTCACATCCCTGATCATTCTGACAGGGACCGTGCCGGTGATCGCCGTATTGAATGTGGTCCGCCAGCAGATCCTTCTGCCCCGGGATAAAGACCGGATTCTGATTTACCTGACCATTGTTACGACTCTAACGAATATCGTTTTCAATCTGCTTCTTGTTCCCCGCTGGCAGCATAACGGTGCAGCGGCGGCTACACTTATGGCGGAGTCTGCCGGGTTAGTTTACGGTTTGCTTTATGCTAGCAGAAAGTTTTCCATCAACCTGTTTGCCTGGAGCCAGTTGAAGTATCTGTTGGCTGCACCAGTCCTGCTGTTTCCCTGGTATATGCTGAATCCACTGAAGGATCTGTATCCTCTGTTCCTTGTATTCGCCGGACAACTAGTACTCAGCGTCATTCTGTTTTTCATCATGCTATTTCTGCTCAGAGATGATTTCTTTTACCGCTATATGCGGAAATCCTTGCAGAAAGCCAAAAAAAGGATAAAGTAAATCTATGAACGTTCTATTCGACCTGGTCGCCACCCAGCCCGTCCACGGAGCTGTTTTTCATGGGGGAGGGGAGTACTCCAAGGCTGTTTTTATTGCTGCTGTTAAGGCAGGGTATGCCTTTGATGCCCTCTGGGACAGCCGCAAAGCTCTTGATCCCTATATTGAAGAACTATGTACGGAAAAAGGCATAGCTCTGGTAGACCTCAAGGGGCGGACTTTTGCACAGGCCTATGCCGGGTATGATGTATTCTTTACAGGTCTTCCCTACGGACGGTTCTCAGAGGCCAGTGGAAAATCGAATACCCGGCTGATCTTCACCATCCACGGGGTCCGCAGTCTGGAGATGCCCACCGACCGGCATGAAATCCTCTTCTACATGGGGACGAAGGACCCTAAAAGAATACTCAAAGCCCTCTACATCCGCCTGTTCCCTAAGCGCTACAAAAGAGGAGCCGCTAGCAGGATCAGGAAGATGCTGAACCTCCCGGACAAACAGATTGTCACCGTATCCAATCATACAAAATACTCCCTTCTGAACTTTTTCCCCGAGTTGAAGGAACAGGAGCTGTCGGTTTGCTATTCTCCCCTCTATTCTCCTCTTGCTGAAGAGGACGTGGAAAGCCGCTCGACCGCTGTTCTAAATAATCTGGGGCTGGAAGAGGGACAGTTTTACCTGGGACTGGGTAGCGGCCGCTGGCTGAAGAATAACCTGCGTCTATCCCTGGCTTTTGACAAGCTGATCTCAGACGGCAGGCTCAAAGGGAAAAAGCTTGTGTTTACAGGCGGTTCGAATATCGTCTACCGCAGGCTGAAGAACAAGGACTCCTTTCTGTTTCTGGATTATGTGGAAACCGATGTTATGGAAGTTCTGTTAAAAACAACCCGGGCTCTCTTGTACCCCTCCTTAAATGAAGGCTTCGGCTATCCCCCCTTACAGGCCATGAAGTACGGTACTCCTGTTCTGGCTTCCGCATTTTCGGCGGTTACCGAAGTCTGCGGAGAGGCTGTGCTCTATGCCAATCCCTATTCGGAAGATGAGATAGGTAGCCGGATTCTGATGCTGGAAAATGATTTTCTTCTGAAGGAATACAGTGAAAAGGGACCCAGACGCTACAATCTGATTAAAGAACGGCAGGATACAATGCTCGATAATATGCTTAAAATGATTTTTACCGGTTCAAAAGGAGAGCTCCCATGACGCTGCTTTACGATTTAATAGCCTCCCAGCCCAAAAAAGGCGAAGCCTTCCACGGCGGCGGTTTTTATGCTGCCCTGATCTTCCGCTATCTCTCGGCCCATCTTCCCGAAGGGAGCCGTATGGTCGCTTTTTATGACCGCAGCAGACCTGTGGCCGAGGATGTAAAGGAGGCGGCAGAAACCGGCGGTATTCTTCTGGAAGGGATTGATTCTGTGGAGGAAGTATACGGCCTGATCGAAAAGCATCAGGTCAGCCGGGTTTTTTCTGCCATCCCCTCCAACCTGCGCTCTCTCCGGCTTGAAAATGTTCATTTTGTCTTTACCAACCACGGCCTCAGGGGGATTGAGAAACACTGGGACAGCACAGAGTTCCGTTATACCTCCTCTGTAAAGGGAAAGTTGAAAATCCTGGCCAAGATACTCCTGTCAAAAAGGATTGTGCAGAGAAAAGTGGACCGCTATAAAGGGCTGGAGGCCATCTGCAGCAATTATTCAGTTATATCTGTCAGCCGGCACAGTCAGTCCAGTATCTTTCTAAATCTGGGGATGAAAGACCCCGACCGGATCAAGGTGTTCTACTCCCCCCTGTTTCTGGATGAAACCGTTCCGGAAGCTCTGCCTCCCGTTGTGGAAGGGGATTATTTTCTGATTGTCAGCGGCAACCGCTGGATCAAAAACTCCTACAGAGCCCTTCTGGCCTTCAAAAATCTGCAGAAACACTATCCCCATAAGACAAAACTGGTGGTCACGGGCATCCCTGAATCCAGCCCCTTACGGAAGTGGGGGGGAGATAATATCCTTATGATGGATTATGTGGATGATGCCACCCTGCAGAGCCTCTATCAGCACTGCTCGGCCTTCCTCTATCCCACTCTGAATGAGGGCTTCGGCTATCCCCCTCTGGAGGCCCAGCGCTACAGCCGTCCGGTCATCTCGGCAGCCAATACATCCCTCTTCGAGGTACTGGGTTCATCGGCTCTCTTTTTTGATACATCCTCGGTCCTGGAGATGGAAACCAGACTGTTTCAGTTCCTTCGGGATCCGGAGCTGCAGAACTCTCTGGGAGAAGAGGGATTTAAGAACTATAAGAGGGTTCTGGCTCTTCAAAGCCAGGATCTGAAAGGCTTAAGGGACTTCCTTTTTTCATGAAACATCTGTTCTGTTCTTTATTGCTGAGTGTACTTGTGCTGCAGTGGGTATCCGCACAGGAATACACACTGAATCTGCTGGAAGAAGTTCCTTTAAAAAAAATTCCTGAGCCCTCGGGTCTCAGCTATGCGGAAGAGCGGAATTCCCTTTTTTTGGTGGGGGATGAAGGTCATATTGCCGAAATATCCCTGGAAGGGGAAATCCTCAGCAGTGCCTGGCTGGGCAAGCGGGATCTGGAAGGAGTCGCCTGGGGCCTTGAGTCTGAAACTCTGTTTGTTCTGGATGAACGGCTGAACCGTCTGATTCTGTTGGACGCGGATGACTTCAGCATCATTCAGGAAGCAGGCATACCGGAGGCCGGCCCCTATGAAGGCTTGTGTACGGATCATCAGGGCAGTCTGTTTCTGGTCAATCAGAAGAGGGGGAAAAAAGCAGAGAAGGCGGGAATCCTGGAAATCACTCCCGGCGGCACCCTGCATCATATCCGCACAGGCATTAAAGATCAGTCCGCACTGCTCCTTTATAAGGGACACTTTTATATTTTAAGTGATACAGAGAACAGGTTGTACTGTCTGGACAGAACGGGCGGGATAATATGGTCCTGCAAGGTTCCGGGAAAGAATCAGGAAGGTCTGGCTGTAGACGCAGAAGGCATTTTTTATATAGCCCAGGATTCGGGAGGAGTGACGAAGCTTGAACTTGTCATAAAGGATGAAAAGGATGAATAGATTCCGTAACTTGATTGCTCTTCTGTTTCTTGTCTTACCTCTGCTAAATCTCACTGCTGATCAGAAAATCACTGATAAAATCTCTTTGGATACCGAATTCTACTTCCGTACCAACGATCAAATCGCTTACACCGATTATTTCAAACTGGGTGTGGAGCTGGACGGCCGTTTTGAGCCTTCCGACAACTGGGAACTAGGGTTAAAAATAGATGCCGCTTATGACAGAGTGAATGCCGAAGATATCTGGCTCCGCTATAAGGGGAGCGGCCGCATGCGCTACCAGCTGGGACTCTTTGAGAATGAGATTTTGCTGGAAGATCAGTTTTCTTCCATTGATGTACCCTTCCGTACGGATGCTCTGATCCGCCGCCATATGGATTACAGCGGCTGGTACAGCAGCCGGGCTACAGGGTTAAAGGTATACCGGAATTTCAAGGAAGAAACCCTGCCTCTGTCAACATTTGCCCATCTCTTTTTTCATCCCGGCGGACGGGAGGTTCAGCTCAATACCGGTGCTTATTATCCCTTTGGTCAGAAAGAAGACCGGTGGATCGGTTTTTCCGGTGCCTGGTATCCTTATATTGTCCATAATAACTGGATCGGGCAGGAGAAAACCTATGCCCAGGACAATAATTTTATCTTTCAGGGTGTTATCGCCGATACAGGCGGAGATATTATCTACCGGGGCAGTGTGACCACTGGAAGCAACCTGGTGGATCCAGTGGGGATCACTCATCTTCCGGGAAACGGAGAACCCAGCTGGTTTGCCGGAGCCGATCTCATGGCCGGTCTGAACATCGGAGACAAGAAGTTCCGCTGGATACCCGGTCTGGAGGCCTCCTGGCTGACCTACGACCTGAATACACCCGACTGTTGGCGCCTGGATCTGCGGACAGGGCAGCAGCTGGCCTGGGACAAAACCTTCTATCTCCACCTGGAAGGGGGATTGGGTATCCTGACCAATTACAGTGACGGGGCTCAGGAGATTCTGCAGACCGCTCTGGAGGGACTATGGGGCATAAGCCTGCAGGTCAGACTCTGACACTCCTGATTCTGGCAGTCCTTTCCCTGTCGGGCTGCGGTGAGTTTGTCGGCTTTAGAAGTACTGATGGTCCTGAAACCGGTCTGGAATCCTTCCGTCTCTATTTATCCGACGATGAGCTGGGTACCCTGGCCGATTCCCTGTCTTATGGGACCTATGCCTCCTGCCGTTTTGAACCGGCCGAGGTTCCTGAAGGGCCGACAGGAGGGGGCAGGGGAGAACTCCGCATCAGAGGCTTTACCAGCCGTATGCTCCCTAAAATGTCCTACACCCTCCGCTGGGAAGAGACCGGAGAGGAGTATAAAATCGCTCTGGATGCCGGGGGAGATCCCTGGCTCTCCTATGCTTTGGCCATGTATACCTATCACCTGGCGGGACTGCCTCACCTTGAGATGTCTCCCATAGCACTCTATCTGAATGATGAGTATATGGGCTATTACAATTCTCTGCCCCTCTACAATGAGTCTGTGGATGATTTCTTCGGAGAAAAGGGCCACTTATATAAAATAAGAGGCTTTGATCTGGGGAAGAATGTGCCTGCTGAAGAGTTCAGTGAAAAGAAATTTCCCGATGACGATGATTTCGGCCCCTTAAACCGCTATCTGGTCAACGCTGCCCATATGAGTGAATCGGACTGGATCTCCTGGGCAGAGGCGAATGTTCATCTGGAAGATCTGGCCCGGTATATGGTGGTCCGGGATTTTTTGGGCATGGCCGACACCTATGAGACCAATTTTTATGTCTATGCCGGTGCCAAATACCGCATCCTCCCCTGGGACAATGATCACACCTACCGGTACACACCTGTGGGCGGGGACAATGCCCTCACCCGGCGGATGCTGGAGTCCGATGCGTATGCCCGCATCTACAGAGATACATTCAATGCCTTATTTCTGGAACCGGGTGAGGAGAATCTGATTGGGAATATGGCTCTCTATACCGATAATCTTTATGATAAACTGCAGACCGCTGTTCAGGCGGAACCCTGGTTTTACCTTACTGCCGCGGACTTTGAAGCTGAGAAACAGCATATAGAGGACTTTTTGTCAGACCGGGTTGATAGCATTCTGGCTGATCCCGGCTGGTATGATTTTTTTGTAAACAACGGTCCTGTACCGGACCTGACAGGAGATTGAATGAACGAACTGATGGAAATACTGAATAATCCTTCCCAGGCACAGGACTTCACCATAATGACTTCCCTGTTCCGTCTGGGCTATGCCTTTGTTCTCAATTTCCTTCTGGCAGTCACCTACAAGCTTCTCAATTCCCATAAGGAAGACTGCCATATTATTATGCATTCCATTATCTACATCGGTGTGATCATGGCCGGTGCCATGATGATGATTTCATCCAATATGGTTGTAGCCTTCGGCCTTTTGGGTGCCGTCTCCATTGTCCGTTTCCGTACTGCCGTCAGCAACCCCATCGATATGTCTTTTATATTCCTGGCAATTGTGGTGGGAATCTCCTGCGGTCTGGCCTTCTTTATACATGCCCTGATCCTTACATTTTTTGTAGGGTTCCTGATGCTTTTTCTGAATAAAATCAAACTGGGAATGGCTCCCCCGGCAACGGTGAACTACGAGGTGAAAGTCTCTGTCAAAAAGAGCGGTTTCAATCCCGATTCTCTGACACTCTTAAAAGAATTCCTGGGCAGCGATGCTCTCATGATGGACCTGCGGACGGATCACAAAAGGGTCAATATCCGCTACACCCACAGCCTGCACAACCTCCTGGAGGTACAACAGGTTCACAGGAAACTGGAAAACATCTTTGCCGAAGATCCTTCTCTGATTATCAAAATCAGCCGGAAGTAATCCACTTTAAGTAAAATTTCTTTTTTCTCCATTTGGCAGGTGGAGCCTTGCTTTCAAATAGTTCCAGAGATATTATTGTAGACAAAGGGGTGACAATTGGTTCTGTTTTTATTACATCAGAACCAGGAGGGGTATATGAAATTTGTAACAGTCAGGGATCTTCGCACCAAACCGGCTCAAGTCTGGAAAACTCTTCCCGAAGAGCAGGAGTTGATATTGACAAATAACGGTAAACCCATAGCTCTTATTACTCCTCTGGGAGAATCAGATCTCGAAGATACCCTTTCGGCGGTACGAAAAGCCCGGGCAGAAGCTGCTGTAAAACAGATGCAGTGGGCATCCCGGAAAATTGACATCAGCAGTGATGAGATCGATAGAGAAATTGCAGCCTCCCGCAGGGAAAGGCAAATTCCCGAATAACTCATGAAAAAGATCGTACTGGATACAAATGTACTGATCTCTGCTTTGCTCAACCCTTCCGGGAGACCTGCCCGAATTCTGGAAGGAATACTATCCGGCAGCTGGAAGCTTCAACTGGACAACCGCATTCTGCTGGAGTATTGGGATGTTCTTCATAGACCCAAGTTCGGATTCAAAGAAGAGTCCATTCTGCCTTTAATGGATTTTATACGTATGGAGAGTGATTTTATCGCTCCAGTTCATGTTGAATGGGATTTTCCCGATCCTTTTGACAGGATGTTCTATGAAATCCTGGAAGCTTCTTCAGCTGATTCTCTTATTACCGGTAACCTGAAGCACTTTCCAAAGGATGCCAGAATTATGCTTCCATCAGATTTTCTGGCTAAGGGATAAGATTAAGAACGGCCTTCTGGAAATCTCTGAAATCAATCAGATGATCATGGATTATGGTCCAGACAATGCTCCAGTCTATGGATCGGTATTCATGAACCGCAATATTTCTGAAGCCTACAGCAGCAATCAGTTTATTTGCCAAATCCTGTGAGATTATTTTGTTGTCAGATAAAGACAGGAACACATCTGCCATGCTATCTACTGAAGAGCCATTATAGTCACTAAGAATATGGAGTCCTGTATCAACACATTGCTGAACGGCACGTTCCAGATTAACTGCTATGATATCCTGAATATCAATATCATTAATTAAAATCTCTTTATTATCAGGTCTTTTACTTTCAATCCTGAGAATGCAGCGGCTGAGAGATTCCATTTTTGCAAGTAACAGATCAGGTTCCATAGGCGGTCCTTTCCACTCTTTTTTTCTGCATTGCTGTTAATTGCGGTAAAAAGTCAGTTTTAAAATCCAGGGCACGGATCATATGTTCAGTCAGTTCCCGGCCAGAGTACTTGAGGCGGATGCCTTTGCTGATAATCTTATAATGGATTAGTCCTTTTGCCTGATCTAGATTGATCAGATCGATATTTCTGTGAAGTAGAATCTGTAAATCTCTATTCATGTTGAGTAAATCAGAGTAGTTTAGTGTTCTGTGAGAGGCTATGGCAATATCTACATCACTGCCTGAGTTGATTTCATTTTCTGCAACTGATCCATAGACTATGACTGTATGGATATCGGCCATGGATTCAAAATAAGTTTTGAGATTATCCAGAATCTCCTGTCGTTTCATATATGAAATATATCATGTATATACGGTTGTTGCCATTATTCAGATTGATTTGTTAATGGTGAATCTAAGTGTGGCATTTGGGTCTTAGAGGTTATTAAGCATATCTGTTGCAATACTGGGCAAAAATGGGTGATCTTTCAGATATATGGGTGTATAAGAGTATTTATTGCCTTGGTTTTTTATGAATATTTCAATAGAAATCTAAAATCGTATGTTTGATGTTGATTAAACACCCCCCTAAAAAGTCATACTATCTGATAAAACAAGGGGTTGTTTTATCAAGTTCATGTATTTTCACGTGAGGCCCTTAGGGCAAAGCGCCAGCGGAGCCCGGAAAAAGGGCCGGTAAAAGGCCTTGCAGTGGAAAGGCTGACGGACTCGTTCCTCGCAAATGCCTGCGGTACGATCCTGATCCGGCCGGCAGGCCGCCAGGACTGACGGTCACGCCCTGATCCCCCCTTAAACACACTTGCCTAAAACACCTTCCTTACGATAAAATAGCCTGCATATTTTTAGGCCTTCAATGGTTGCCAAAGCCGGTCTAAACCAAATAGGAGAAAAGTTTTGTATACCCCTGTAGATCCCAGAGTTGACTTCCCCAAGATGGAAGAGAAAATTCAGAAATTCTGGGAAGAGAATACTATTTTTGAGAAATCCATTTCTGAGCGTGAAGGCGCCGAGGATTACGTTTTTTACGACGGTCCTCCTTTTGCAACAGGTCTTCCTCACTTCGGCCACTTTGTACCGGGAACTCTCAAGGATATTATTCCCCGCTACCAGACCATGAAGGGCAAGCGCGTGGAGCGCCGCTTCGGATGGGACTGTCACGGTCTGCCGGTTGAATACGAAATGGAGAAGGAACTGGGTATTTCCGGTAAAACGGAGATTGAAAAATACGGTGTGGCTGAGTTCAATGAAGCCTGCCGCTCCATCGTTCTCCGTTATACCAATGAGTGGCGTCAGATCATTACCCGTATGGGGCGATGGGTCGATTTTGATAACGATTACAAGACCATGGACTCCGACTATATGGAATCCATCTGGTGGGTTGTAAAATCTCTGTGGGAGAAGGACCTGGTCTACAAGGGCCACTACATCCTCCCCACCTGTCCCCGTTGTTCCACCCCTTTGAGTAACCACGAGTTGAACCTGGGGGGATACAAGGACGTCAACGACCCTGCCATTACCATCAAGTTCAAAGCTCTCGATGAGGGTTCTGACGATAACACCTACTTCCTGGCCTGGACCACCACTCCCTGGACTCTGATCTCCAACCTGGCCCTATCCATGGGAGATGATATCGACTACGTCAAAGTCAAAGACGGTGATGAGAACTATATCCTGGCAGCCGAAAGATTGTCTGCCTATTACAAGTCGGAAGAAGACTACGAGATTCTCTGGACTAAAAAGGGAAGCGATCTGAAGGGTTTAAGTTACGAGCCCATCTTCGGCTACTTCCTGGACCGAAAAGAGCAGGGGGCCTACAAGGTTTTCACCGGTGACCATGTGTCCACAGAAGACGGTACCGGTATTGTCCACACCGCCAGCGGTTTCGGTGAAGAGGACTATGCCGTCCTGAAAGACACAGGCATCGAAGTGGTTTGTCCTGTAGATGATGAAGGTCAGTTTACCAAAGAGGTTCCCGACTACCAGGGCCGTTTTGTAAAAGACTGTGATAAAGATATCATCAATAGACTCAAGGAGGAGGGTAAGCTGGTCAAACGGGATCAGATTCTTCACTCCTATCCTCACTGCTGGAGATGCGACAGCCCCCTGATCTACAAGGCTGTTGGTTCCTGGTTTGTGGATATCTCCAAAGTCAAAGACAAGATGCTCAGCAACAACGACAAGGTGAACTGGGTTCCCGACCACCTCAAGAAAGGAAGGTTCGGTAAATGGCTGGAAAATGCCCGGGACTGGGCTATCAGCCGGAACCGCTACTGGGGGAACCCCATTCCTATCTGGGAATGTGATGAGTGTGAAACACGCGAGTGTATCGGCAGCAAGGCCGAGCTGAAAGAAAAATCCGGAGTGGAAGTGGAAGATCTCCACAAACATTTTGTAGACGATATTACCTGGGGCTGTTCCTGCGGTCAGGGTACCATGAAAAGAATCCCCGAGGTTCTGGACTGCTGGTTTGAGTCGGGTTCCATGCCCTATGCCCAGGTCCATTACCCCTTTGAAAACAAAGAGTGGTTCGAGGCCAATTTCCCCGCCAAGTTTATCTGTGAAGGTCTGGACCAGACCCGTGGCTGGTTCTACACCCTGACCATTCTGGCAGCGTCCCTCTTCGACAGCCCTGCCTTTGAAAATGTGGTTGTAAACGGTCTGGTACTGGCCGAGGACGGCAAAAAAATGTCCAAATCTCTTCGGAACTTCACAGACCCCATGGAAGTAATCAATAACTTCGGTGCCGATGCCCTGCGCCTGTTCTTGATGAACTCGGCGGTTGTAAGAGCCGAGAGTCTGAAGTACTCGGATGACGGCGTAAAAGACGTCCTGAAGAGCATTATCATCCCTCTGTGGAACTCCTACAGTTTCTTTGTGACTTATGCCAATATCGATGGGGCGGCTCCCTCAGAGCCTCCTGCGAATCCCGATAACCCTCTAGACCAGTGGATTCTCTCCGAGACCCTCCACCTGGTGGAAGATGTAACGGCTCAGCTTGATGCCTACGATGTGCAGAAGGCCATCGAGCCCATCCTCCGGTTTATCGACCTGCTGAACAACTGGTATATCAGGCGGAGCCGGAGACGGTTCTGGAAGTCCGAGAATGACGGGGACAAGATGCAGGCCTATGGTACTCTGTGGCACGCCCTGATGACTCTGGTGAAAGTAGCCTCTCCCTTTATTCCTTTTGTGACCGAGGAGATTTATCAGAACCTGAAAACCGACGACATGCCCGAAAGTATTCACCTGGCCCTCTATCCTGAGGCCGATGCAGGCAGCAGAGACATTATTCTGGAACGGAAGATGGATCTGACCCAGCAGGCTGTCAGTATGGGACGGGCCCTCAGGGCCATGCATAACCTGAAGACCAGACAGCCCCTGAAGGCCATGCACCTGGTGACCAGAAATGCGGAAGAGAAGAAGATTCTCCGGGAGATGGAAGACATCATTGCCGAAGAGCTCAATGTGAAAGAGGTATACTTCCGTGAAAACGAAGAAGACCTGGTAGAATACTCTGTAAAAGCCAACTTTCGAGTTCTGGGTAAGCAGCTTGGTAAAGACATGAAGGCCGCTGCCGGTAGAATTGCCGAACTCAGCTCCGAAGAGATTCTCTCTCTTCTGGAAGGCGCTACCTTAAGCATCGAGTTTGAAGGTAGCGAACACAATTCCATTGATATCACCTCCGAGTCTGTTGTGATTCAGAGATCCGAAAAAGAGAACCTCAAGGTCCTCAACGAGGGTGATCTGACCATCGCTCTGGACCCCGAGATCACAGAAGAACTGCTGCAGGAAGGGATGGTGCGTGACATTGTCCGGAGCATTCAGAACCTGAGAAAAGAGAGCGGCCTGGAAGTAACCGACCGGATCAACCTCTTTATCAGCGGAAGCGATGCGGTGAAGGCCGCCGTCTCCGCCTTTGAAGATCACCTCTTAAGCGAAACCCTCGGGGAGAGCTGGAGCTGGGAGCTTCGTGATGGAGCCAGCGAGGGCAGCTGCGGGGATGATGAGCCCTGTCATATCGCTCTTGCCAAAGCCTGATACGCAGATTCATCCAATTGGGGTGTTCAGCAGTATATAGAAAATGATTTATCGCCGGTTTTTCAGTTCACCTTGGAAGACCGGCTTTTTTGTTTTATAATGAAAATACTGAATCTTATATCGTAAGTTGGAAAAAACATTTTGAAAATCAAGAACATCTATTTTTATCTTCTGCTGATTTTGCTGGTATCATCCTGCACCACTAAACCCGTCATTCCCCCGCAGGATGCCGACCCCTTGGCTATCCTGCCGGATTCAGATGATTTTTATCTGTTGGCCCGGCCGTCGGAGCACCCCGAGCTTTCCTATGAGATCCTGAGAGATCTGATTCCTGTGGAGCCTTCTGAAATCTATCCTGCACTGGAGCGGACCCGCAATACGGTGATTTCAGCCAGTTTTGGACAGCCCCTGGAGTTCTCCGGGAAAATGGAAGGGGATTATCCTGCGTTTTTTGTCCGTCGTTCTTTAAGAAAGTCACCGGACTGGGATAAATCAGAGGAAAAATCCTATAAAGGACCCAATGATATTCTGGCAGATACCCTTTATAAAAATACTCTGCTGGCAGCCAGTGCCGCCCCTCGGCTGGACGATCTTCAGGAAGCGTCACTGGTCTATCCGGCAGAGAAAAGAGTGCTGAACCGGCAGGACCGGGAATGGTGGGAGAGCGGAACGGCCGCCCTGATGTTCTATCTTCCCAATCTGGCTCTATTGCCGCTGCCCGAAGGGATGCCTGTGGTTCCAGAGGGCAGTTCTCTTCTGGTATCCATGCTTCCCCTGGAGGATGGGCGCTACAGCCTGAGCGGTGAGTTTCGTTTTTCCGATAGCAGAGCCACACGTTTCTGGGCACTGGGATTACGGGTATTTCTGGCAGGCCGCCTGGGACTTTCGGAGTCCGAAGAAGAACGGCAGGCCATGGGAGAATTGAGTCTGAAAACGTCTGATTCCATGATCAGTCTAAGTAACTGGAACATGTCGGCCCGCAGCTGGGGATACTTTATCTCCACCTTCAAGAGGAATGAGTATTAAATTATGACATAAAAATATTTGGATTTAAGAACAGAATAGAATCATGAGCTCAATAAAAAGCCCTCTCCTGCATCAGTCAGGAAGAGGGCTTTATAATCAGTCTATATCCCTTCAAACACGATGATATATGAGTTAACCGAATCATCCGGAGATGTGAGTTTGAGCTGGAACGAGAGAGTCTCTTCAGGATCGAATATCAACACGCCGGTACTGAAGCTCAGTTCGTCCGCTGGGGGAGTGTAATCCCAGCTGTATATATCACCATCCCTGTCACCCTCGGGAGTTAAAACATCTGCTTCTGTGGCATTACTTCTGATCTTTATTTCCATCAAATCCCGTTCCACTTCCTCAGAAGGCAAACCGATTGTAATCTGATTCCCATTCAAAGAGAGGGTATAGGTATCTTCCAGGTCGCTGATATCGAATTCCTCCAGATCATTAATCTCAAGAGAAAAACCCGGACCCATACCCACAATGATATCATTGCGTCCGGCTTTAATGCTCACAGATTGTACAGCTGATGAAATGATGTCTCCCTCGCTCATAAGCATGGCCAGAAAGGAGTAATCCCCCACGGGAATCCCTGTGAACAGATGCTCTCCGTTAAAGTCTGTGATCTCTTCCATAAAATCGAAGTTGTACATCACACTTTCTTCCACAAAGCCCAGAACCGCTTCGTCAACGGTCTCTCCGCCCCCTGCAATATACCGTGAGCTGTTGTAGTCCGCCAGTTTCACACTGACCGTTCCCTGATCACTCAAATCTATAAAATTACTGCATCCGCTGCTCAGAAGGAGTATGACGGAAATGGCTAATACTATCTTTTTCATCTTTGTCTCCTTTACCTGAGTTCTATTACGGCATAACCGGTTTTTCCGGCAGAGCCGCTGTCAGCAGTACTGCCTCCGGTATTGATGCTGACCTGTCTTTCACTTAACAGGTCTTCTGCAGTGGGTATCAAGCCGGGTCGGCCGTTGATCAGCCGGATGTTTGCACTCTGCCCCCGCTGGACACTGAAGCTGTAAGAACCCACTGTATAAGTAACAGTTCCTTCTGACACACGAAGTGTGCCGGAGCCCATATCAAAGCTTGTCCCCCGTACCGCTGCAGTGGCAACAGGAGTGCCCACTTTGAAATCGTGGATGCTTCCATCTGTTCGTCTTACATCCGCCCGTATTCTACCGCTTCCTAAAAAGAGTTTCGTATTCTGACTGCCGTTATTCTGGCGGGTGGCTTCTTCGACGGTCAGGCGGCTTAAAGCCTTTAAACTTACCGTGGTTTCACCGTTAACCAGAAGTCGGGCTGTGGAATTGAATCCTGTGGAGATCCGGGCACTGTCGGGCAGTACTGCCCCCTGTTCCGCCTTCTGCCAGCTGCTTTCTCCGGGAAGCTGTATCTCCACATTTCCCTGTATTCTGTCTATGGTCACCTGAGCCCATAAAGGGGAGCAGGCTGTAAACAAGATCAATAAAATTATTGTTTTTTTCATACATATCTCCCTGAGTTAAAAACTGAATGACAGATCAAAACCGATTTTTGGCAGAACCGGCAGATAATCTTCCAGATACTCATTTATCGTGATAACCTCGCCCGGGTAAAGAACTCCCACATTGATGGACGCTCCAAAGTCAGACGCCGGGCGGAATTTGAATGCCATAAGCCCTTCCTGTCCGATATACAGGTCGCTTACACCGTTATCGATTACCATGGTGGATGATACCGGTCCGTCCACAGTCCGCAGCAGGGTGGTTGTACTCAGTTCAAAGGCAAACTTTTTACTTCCCGACAGACTGAACAGCAGTTCAAAGGCTGTAATATTACCGGGGTCCAGCTGCAGAACATAGCCCTGAGAGGCTGCGGTGGAAATGGGAATAAACAGGTTCTGATCACCATTGGCTCCCTCACCGTAAAATCCCGGTCTGTTCTCCCAGGTCTCACCTGATGTGTAAAAGGCTCCCAGTGAAATGAAGGAGCGGCTGCCTCCCGGTACCAGAAGAACACGGAAATCCCCCAGTAATCCGTTGGATTTCAAATCTCCCAGGCTCCCTGCCTGATAAATAAAACTGCTGTCATACATCAGAAAGGGGAGGAGAAAACCCTCTGCTCCCAACTGGAAGTAGAGTGTGTTCAAGTCTCCTGAAAGATCCTGTTGTGCTGTGACAGCTCCTGTCAGATTCATATAGGGACCCAGCAGTTCCGGTAGGCTGTATGAGATGCCTTCAATCAGCCGTTGAGAGCCCTCTTCCAGGTCTTTCTGTGTCATGGCAATATCCGAGGCTTTTTCATGTACCAGCCCGCTGTATCCCAACGAGGCTTTCAGCATACCCGGTCCCAGTTTAACTCCAGCTTCCAGAGCATCCAGAGGTTGGGCTATCAGGAGCCCCGAGGGATCGCTGTACTGCTGGCGTCCCAGTCTGTAATCGAATATGTTATAGAATCCGAATACATTCAGGGCTCTAATATCAGGGTATAAATCGCTCTCCACACCCAGATACTCAATCTCCTGGTTCAGATTTACAGCCACTCCGGCATATCCGTCCCAGGCAATTCCGCCGTCTACGCTGAAGTGGATCAGATCATTGACTCTCGATTCATACCAGAGCCGGAGGCTGTCTTCCGAACTGGCTTCGGCAACGGTTCCGTAAAGACTGGGTGCCTCCAGGTTCAGGTCCAGCCTGATGCCCCCTGTATGCTCATAGGCTGTCAGGGTAAAGGGGAGTAAAAGAAACAGGTAAACAAGTTTTTTCTTCATTCTTCCTCCTCCTGTCTTTCAAGAGCCAGTGAGAGGGAGTTTAAAACCTCATAGGGCGTCATTTTATGATTCACATAGGCAGCTCCTGGAATAAAACCCTGATACGCTGCTTCCTGGGCGGCCGATCTTGGAGAGGCGAACAGAGTGTATCCCATGCCGCCTTTTATTTCGAAGGCCTTCAACAGGGCAAGGTGAAACTGACCGCTTGTCACAGGATCATCCTTTTCCAGTTTTACTTTTCTTCCCCATTTCTGATCATCCTTCCATTGGAGGGCATCTTCAGCAGATGCCGAATCCGGTAGATCTCCTATTGCCTGGGCTACCAGCAGAAGGGCGGTACCCGCATCTGCTGCCTCATTGTTCAGAAACTCATCAAGTACCGAGTTTGACTGTGCTGCAAGGGGTAAAACGGATGCAGCAAAGATTAATGAAACTAGTAAAAAAGATCTTTTCATACCATCAGTATACATCTATTCAGATCATCTTTCATCATTTTTCACCAATTTAGAAAAGACAGGTCTGTGCTTGCCCTTCCCCGTACCTTTCGGTAAACTTGAAATCCTGAATAATATGGAAAGGATATGATTTCATGATTGCTGTAGTAGATTACGATGCAGGTAATCTGAAGAGTGTGGAAACGGCCCTGGCAAAACTGGGAGCCGATTTTTTTATTTCTTCAGATCCCGCAGAACTGGCTGCCGCCGATAAGATGATTTTTCCCGGCGTGGGAGAAGCGGCGCAGGCCATGAACAGGCTCAAAGAGAGTGGTCTGGAAAAATCGGTGAAAGATTTTGCCGCTTCCGGCAAACCCCTTCTGGGGATCTGTCTGGGAGCTCAGATTCTCTTTGAACATTCTGAAGAGTCCGATACGGACTGTCTGGGAATTCTCCCCGGAAGGGTTCGTTTATTTCCTTCTGATATGGGTCTGAAAATACCTCATATGGGCTGGAACACACTGAAACACAGCAATCATCCTCTTTTTAAAGATCTTCCCCAGGATAAATCCTTTTATTTTGTCCACTCCTATTACATTGAAGCCGCCCATACGGACGATGTGATCGGAACCAGCGACTACGGTATGGATTTTACCGTGGCCGTTGCCAATGGCAATGTGATGGCCACCCAGTTCCACCCGGAAAAAAGCGGAGAGTGGGGTCTGGGTATTCTTAAGAATTTCATCAACTATTAAAGGGAAGAGATATGCTTCAGAAAAGAATAGTCGTCTGCCTGGATGTGCGGGACGGCAAAACAACCAAGGGAATTAAATTCAAGGGGAATATCGATATAGGTGATCCTGTTGAAATGGCGGCCATGTACTATGAGCAGGGTGTGGACGAGCTGGTATTCTATGATATCACCGCTTCTGCCGAGAAACGGGGCATCATGATTGATGTGGTGAGCCGGGTGGCCAAAACCATCTTCATTCCCTTCTGTGTGGGGGGAGGGATTTCCAGCCTGGAAGATATGAAAAAGGTGATCGGCGCCGGGGCTGAAAAAGTAAGCCTGAACTCGGCTGCCGTCCGGAACCCGGATATTATCGGTCAGGGAGCCCGCCACTTCGGCAACCAGTGTATTGTACTGGGTATGGATGCCCTGGCTGATCCTGCCATGCCTTCCGGCTATCGGGTTGTCATTGACGGCGGGCGGAAACATACAGAGATGGATGCTCTGGCCTGGGCAAAAGAGGCGGAAGAGAGGGGCGCCGGCGAAATCGTACTCAACTCCATTGATGCCGACGGTACCCGGGAAGGATATGAACTTACGGCGACCCGTATGATCTCTGAAAATGTGGGAATCCCTGTGGTTGCCTCAGGCGGAGCGGGTGTTCCTTCCCATCTGGCGGATGTCCTGACAAAAGGGAAGGCCGATGCCGCCCTGATCGCCAGTATGGTCCACTTCGGGGACTACACGGTGCCGGGAATCAAGGAATACCTGCATGAGCAGAATATTCCCGTCAGATTGTAGCAGAACTCTTGCCTCTGCAAGCAAATATCAATATATTTAGTACAAGATCTTCAAGTATACAGGAGCGCTGAAAATGCCTACCTATGATTATAAATGTGAAAACTGCGGTCATCTTTTTGAATACTTCCAGTCTATGGCTGATGATCCTCTGACAAAATGCCCCGACTGTGAACAGGATGCCCTGAAACGGCTCATCGGCGGCGGAATGGGTGTGATCTTCAAGGGAAGTGGTTTTTATGTCAATGATGCCAAAAAGAGTTCCAGCACCTCCAAACCCCTGAAGGATAAAACCGCCTCCTCCTCTGCAGACAGCGGGAAAAAGGATACTTCCAAAAGCGCTTCGTAGCCTCTTCATCCTGGGGTGTTTTATCATCCTCTTCTCCTGTTCTCAGGAGGGAGGAGAATCGCCTTACGATCAAAGCTATATACAATTCAAACTCTCTTCTTCCTCACCCCTGGGGTATGATGATCTGCAGTCGGTCAAGGTTTTTGTAGATCCTTATGCGGCATTTAATCTTCTGAGTATTTATGAGCAGGGACGGTCCGTTCAGGGAGCCTATGATTATAATGCGGATACCAGCCTCTATATGGGATTTGAGTACAGTCCCCTCTATACCTCCCGTCTGGAGGATCTTTCGGTTTCGGTGACTCGTAAGGGATCACAGGCGTTTATCGATTCTGCTGATTATACTCTTCAGTTTATGGGAGAATTGCCTGCCTCTGCAGGGGACAAACCCTATGTGGAGATCTCTGTAGATGACCCTGCAGGCTGTGCAGGGGGCTTCAGGCAGTCCTACTCTGAGTATTGGAGAACAATAAATTATAAATAATGTTCAATCATTGACTCATCTCAAGATTCTTCTTGTTTATACTCCACCGCCGGAAAGAAGATTTTTTCTGCCTTTTCTTCAGCTTCTGCCATAAGTCTGTCCATATCTTCAATAGCTGCCCAGTCTTCCTGTGTCTTTTTCAGATCCGGCTTCACTTCCGGATGATCCGGGCTGAAGAGGGTACAGCAGTCATCAAAAGGCTGCACTGAGGTTTCAAAGGCCTCGATTTTACGGGAAATCAGAATGGTTTCTTCCTTGTCCATACCGATCAGGGGTCGGAAAACGGGCAGATCCACCTGGCTGTTGGTATAAGCCAGACTTTCCAGAGTCTGACTGGCCACCTGACTCAACGCTTCTCCTGTAATCAGGGCCAGGTCGTCCCGCTTTTTTGCAATAGACTGGGCAATTTTCATCATGGCGGCCCGGGAGTGAAGGGTTGTTGTTTCAGGCCGGACCGACCGGTTGATCTGAACCTGCACATCCGTGAAGGGAACGGTATAAAGATGTATTCCGGCGCACCAGGGTGCCAGTATCCGGGCCAGATCTTTCACCTTTTCAAGAGATTCGGGGCTGGTGTAGGGGGGGGTATGAAAGTACACCGCATCCAGACTCATTCCCCGTTTGGCCATCAGATATCCGGCAACAGGAGAATCGATTCCACCGGACAGGAGAAGCATCCCTTTTCCCGCACAGTGGACCGGCAGGCCGCCGGGCCCTTTGTGGGTATAACCGTAGACATATCCTTTTTCCCTGAGTTCAATATGGATAACCCAGTCCGGATTTTTAACATCCACTTCCAGTCCGGAGATCTTTTCAAATACACGTCCGCCTATTTCGGCAGAGTATCCGTAGTTATCCAGAGTCAGGCTCTTGTCCACTCTTCGGGTTTCCACTTTGAACTTTTTACCGTTGCCCGCATCAATATTCTGTTGGGCTACCAGCAGGGCTTTTTCCTCCAGAGCATCCAGCTCCTTGGCACAGCTGTAGGAACGGGTATAGCCTACAATACCGAACACTTTTGAAAGCTGACGGGACACATAGTCTTCCGAAAGACCTTCGGTTTCCAGATAGAAACGGCCGCTCCGGATAGTCACCCGTGTGGGATGGGGACGGAGTATCTTCTTGATATTCTGTTTCAGCTGGCGTTCAAAGAAGGCTTTATTCCCCTTTTTCAGGGCAATTTCCCCTATTTTTATTAAATACAATTCACTCATATGTTTTTCCTGTGTCTTAATTCTGCTGCCCGGCAGCTTATCTTGCAACCCGGAACTTTGGTGGCTGCCCGGCCATTTAGCCTACGGCCCGGCCGACGATTCTGATCTGTTCTTCCAGAGCTTTAATAAAAGCCCGGATTTCATCATCTGTAGTAGAAGGCCCCTGAGAAACCCGGATGGAACTGAAGGCTGTTTTGGCATCAATTCCCATGGCTTCCAGTCCTCTGGTGCGGCTTTTCTTTTTGCTGGAACAGGCCGAACCGGTGGATATACAGAAACCGGCTTCATCCATAACCCTGACCAGAACCTCTCCCGGAAGGGGTGGGAAGCTCACATTCAGTATCCAGGGAGAAAAGCTGGCAGCATTGTCCATACGACCTTCCGGCAGAAGCCGTGCTCCCGGGATTGCGGAAATACCGGTCATCAGCATCTGCATACGCAGGGAAGCTTCATCCAGATGATCCTCAACGACCTTGATTGCCTGTTCCAGAGCCGCACACATGCCGGCGGCAGCGGCCAGGTTTTCGGTTCCCGGTCTGAGTCCTTTTTCCTGTCCTCCTCCGGCATAAAGTCCTGCCAGAGGTTTTTTCTGATACAATAATCCAATGCCCCGGGGACCTTGAATCTTATGGGCCGCAAAGGCAGCCGAATCCAGATCCATTTCATCCAGAGAGAGGGGGGTTTTACCGGCACTCTGTACAAGGTCGCTGTGAAAATGAATCGGCCGGGGGCTGTCAAATTCCCTGACTGTTCTGACCAGCTCTTCCAGAGGCTGAATCACTCCCGTTTCATTATGTACACCCATAATACAGACCATTTTTGTGTCAGGAGTGAGCAGTTTTTTCAGTTTGTTTGCTTTGATCAGGCCGTCGGAACCCGGATTGATGACTTTTACTTCCCAGCCCTGTTTTCCCAGCATCTGCACGGGATTCCAGATGGCCGGATGTTCAATACCGCTGACAATAATCCGCCCCTTATCCCGTCTGTTCAACAGGGAGGAGATAATAATATTGTTGGATTCCGTACCCCCTGATGTAAAAACCAGCTCATCCGACCGGCAGATCAGGGCTTCGGCGCAGCGGTTGCGAATCTCTTCCAGTTTCTCATGAGCTTTTTGACCCTCAGTATGGATAGAGGAGGGGTTACCGAAGTACCGGGATCCAATCTCGGTCATTTCTGATAAAACATCATTTAAGGGAGGCGTGGTAGCCGCCCAGTCAAGGTAAATCATAACCTGTATCCTAACAGAGTTTCACCCCGGGAAGCAAGAAAGAGAGGCATGGTAGTATTAGAAAAAGTACATTGATGATAAGCATGGTCATCTTTTAATTGATTAAAAAAAAGTTTTCTGTTAATTTACTATATATGGAAAATAAATGTAATTGTCCCGAAGAATTGATAGATGGTTTTGCAAAGAAACTAAAGGTGTGCGGGCACCCCCTCAGATTGAAAATGCTTTGTCTTATTGAGCGTCAGGACTGTTGCGTCTCTGAGCTCTGGCAGTGTCTGGATCAGCCCCAGCCGGTGGTTTCTCAGCACCTGGCTGTTCTCAAGGATAAGGGAATTGTGGAATCTCTTACCGAGGGAAACAAGC
>JAQQAM010000197.1 GCA_028532905.1 Spirochaetales bacterium | reverse complement strand
CAAAAATCCTGCCGCTCAACCGTCTGGTGGCTGCTGTTATAATGGGAATCCCCGTCTCATACAGCTCAACAGGATACAGCTGGATATCCTCAACAATGATGATCAGAGAGGATTGGGGGCAGATAAAGGGGCTGATTCCCAGTGGTCCTTTTCCTCTGGTGGCCAGAAGTCTTATATATCCTTCCTCCCTGTTATTGCGTCTCACTGCTTCTTCAACCGCTGCGGTCAGTTCTGAAGGACTCAGTCTCAGATCCAGACGAATGGCTTTGGCCCCCTCAAAAAGTCTGTCTATATGCTCCGTGAGTTTGAAAATTTTTCCCCCGTAGATACGAATGCCTTCAAAAAGGCCGTCTCCGTAGAGGAGTCCGTGATCGTAAACTGAGATCTTTGCCTCGTCCTTTGCATACCATTTGCCGTCAATGTAGATTTCCATCTTCCTCTCCTTATACTTTGATTGCATTGTTCAGTCAGAGTCTTGTCATTGCCCTGTCATTGTTCAGTCATAGTCCTGTCAGAGAAAATATCCCGGAGCAGGGAATATCCCTCGCCGAAGCTTCTGATCAGTTCACTGTCAAATCGTTTGACTATTTTCATGATGTAGATATCGTGTTTGATGTAGTCCTCTGCCAGAGTGACAAATCCCTTGCCCCGGCTCCAGGCGCCTTCTGTGCTCTCCTGTGAGAATGTGGCGGATAGGGCTTCCCCCCCGTCACAGACCAGTGTGAATCCGCGGCCCCCTTTCTCCTGATACAGGGTGTCTTCTATGGGATGTTCAAACAGAGTGCCCTCCCACCCGGGGGCCAAACCGAAATGAACCACTGCTGTTTTGATTCCCTCTTTCTCCCGGGTCCGGATCAGAGGAGCCAGTGCGGTGAATTCTTCCGACCAGAGTGAGACCAGAAGAGATTCCCGGCAGCGGCTGATCATTTTTTCCGCCCGTTCCAGAACCGTAGAACTGCTGTTCAAATTCCAGACATAGGAAATCTCTTTTTTTCGGGGAGGATTTTTCAGCTCTCTGCTCAGGGATGTGAGGGTCTTCTCCATCCGGAACCGGCAGCCCGAAATGTACTCTTCCGGTTCCTGGGGGATGTATCGTTTTTTATTCTTTTCCACCAGTTCCAGAACCAGTTCTTTCTCTTCCAGTTTTCTGATAACCCCGTAAATCTTGGAGGTGGGAATTCCTGCATTCCCGGCACACTCATAGGCGGTGAGAGGATGTTCCTCCAGAAGGGCCATATAGGTCCGGGCTTCATAATCGCTCAGGCCGGTCTCTCTGAGCTGTTTAATAATATTGACTACCATGGTAGTTAATATATGGTGCTGTCTCGGAGCTGTCAATATAATACTTGTTGCTGAATAGGAAATTTTATGTGTTCTCAATTACAACTGTTCTCCTGATCTGATAGAATCAGGGTATGATCAATGTACATGAAGCCAGTCAGTTTCTGGAGACCATAATCAGAGAAGCCGGGGCACTGTCTCTGGAATACCGGAAAGAACTTAAAACAATCAGAGTGGAACAGAAAGCCACTGACCGGGATATTGTCACTGAGGCGGATCAGGCGGTGGAAAGCTTTCTCAGAAAAGAGATTGGGGAAAAATACCCTGATCATGCCGTACTGGGAGAAGAAGAGGGTGAAACCGGCAGCAGTCCCTGCCGTTGGATCATTGACCCCATAGACGGGACCATCGCCTTTCTTCACGGCCAGTACCAGTATTCTGTCTCCATCGCTCTGGAAGTGGAGGGCCGTACGGAGCTGGCCGCCGTGTTTGCCCCTGCCCTGAACGATCTTTTTACTGCCCGTCGGGGGAAGGGCGCCTTTCTGAACGGAACTCCCCTTCATGTCTCTGATACAGAAAAAATAGGAGATGCTGTCTTTGCCTCAGGCTTTCCCTGTATCCGGGCGGGGATGAAAGAGACCAATCTGCCCCTGTTCAGCGAGATGATGATGCATATCAGAGATTTCAGGCGGGGAGGATCTGCGGCTCTGGAACTCTGCTTTGTCGCCAGCGGCCAACAGGACGGATACTGGGAAAAGCATATTGAAATCTACGATGTGGCCGCGGGAATCCTTATGGTGGAAGAGGCCGGCGGACAGGTGAGCGATTACAGAGGCGGCCGGGAAGGTCTGCCCACTGAAGTTCTGGCCACCAACGGGCGTATTCACAGGCAGAGTCTGGATGTGATCCGGCCTTTTACTTCAAGCCGTTAATCGTCATAGCCGGTATAGCTGTCATTTCGGGCAATCAGTTCCAGAGCCTTTGCTTCATTCTGCTCTGTGAGAGCGGAAATCAGGAGTTTATGGTATTCCGCAGCTTTTCCGGCGTTCCCTTGTATGCGGTAGAATTGACCCAGAAGCTCCATATGAGCAGGTTTCAGAGTATTCATCAGAAGGGCATAAAGGGCATTCCCTGAGGCCAGGGCCAGGTTCAGATGAAACAGATAATCCTGTTCTGCCAGTTCCTCATAACCTGTGGCCCTGGTCATTTTCCGGTTGATCTGTTCCAGTTTCTTAATATCTCCTGAAAGAGAATCCCGGCGGCGGCAGATCCGGCTTACCATATCTTTTTCCATCAGGAGGCGGACCTGTTCCAGTTCCCCGGTGAGCCGGGGTCCCGGGCCTATTTCCTTGTTGCTGATCAGGCTGAGAAGCAGATCTAGAGTCCCGTTTTCACGAAAATCACAGACCACCACACCATGCCTGGGCCTGAGGCGAACCAGACCCCGGTTCTCCAGTGTCAGAATCCCTTCGTGGATAAGGGGACGGGAGACTCCGAATCTGCGGGCCAGTTCCCTTTCAGGCGGCAGGCGCTCCCCGGGTTTCAGTTTATCCTTCAGAATCAGCTCTTCCATATGACTGACAAATTCATCCTTCAGAGTAGGGGCTTTCAGGTTTTTGTAAAGGCTTTCGTCCATAGGGTTTCCTTATAATCTCGATTGTAGGGAGTGGAAGGGAGACTGTCAAATCCCCGATTTTTTTAGTGACAACTGACAGGGGACATGGTATTCTATTTTTATGGTGGTAATACCACCAGCCGAATTTGTGGGAGAAACCTCCCGGGAGGAGCTATGAAACAGACCCCGGATCTTGAAAAAAAACTGCGGAATGTACGGCGGTCCCTGCACAGGGAAGGTTTGTCTACTGTGCAGGCGGTTCTCCACGAGTTTTCGGTACGCCTTTCTGGAGAAGTTGGCAGCTGGGATGAGAAAGTCCGGGCCGGTTATGCTGCTGCGGGAAAGGGATTCCGGGGAGTTCTGAATGACATTCGTGTGCCCGGGGTTGAAGAGCCGGCAATGTCTGTTCCCCTTCTCCGGGATAAGGCTCTTGAGGGGGCCGCCTACGATGTGGTCATCGTCGGCGGGGGTGTTATCGGCTGTGGTATTGCCAGGGAACTGAGCCGCCGGGATCTGAAAATAGGGGTTCTGGAAAAAGAGGATGATGCGGCTCTTCAGGCTTCCGGTCGGAATGACGGGATGATACATCCCGGTTTTGCCGCAGCTCCGGGAACCCTCAAGGCCGCCTACAACAGCCGGGGCAACCGGATGTATGATGACTGGGCCCGGGAACTGGATTTTGAAATCAAAAGAACGGGTTCCATCCTCCTGTACAGGAGCCTCTGGATGCATCTTTTAACTCCCTACTTTAAAAGACGCTGCCGTCTGAATAAAGTGGACGGCCCCTGCCGGGGGTTAAGTGCCCGGCAGGTCAGAGAACTGGAGCCCTATGTCACTGAAAAGCAGAAAGGGGGCTTTCTTATGCCTTCCACCGCTTATGTATCCCCCTACCGGGTCACTCTGGCTCTGGCAGAAAATGCAGCAGACAACGGCTGTGATTTTCATTTTCAAACCGCCCTGCTGGGGGTGGAGCTGTCGTCTGAGGGGTCCAGCATCACCCATCTAAAGACAAACCGGGGAACCCTGAGCTGCCGGGTTCTGATAAACGCTGCCGGAGTCTGGTCGGACAAGGTGGCAGAAATGGCGGGAGACCGTTTTTTTTCCATACACGGCAGAAAGGGGACGGACGCCATCCTGGACAAGAGATGCGAGCCTTTTCAGACAAGAGCCAGCGGCATGCCCAGTCTGCTGAAACGGAACAGGCACAGCAAAGGGGGAGGGGTTGTCCCCTGTGTGGAAGGTAATATTCTTCTGGGACCTACAGCCCAGGAAGTGGCTGACCGGGAAGACTATTCCACAGATGCACACATATTCGGAACCCTGGTAAAACAGCTTGATCTGAACAGGGAACTCCATCAGGGGCAGATCATATCCTATTACTCCGGGGTCCGGGCCGCATCCTGGGAGGAGGATTTTATTCTGGGTCCCTCCGTGAAGGTGGCGAATCTGCTCCATGCGGCAGCCATCCAGTCTCCCGGTTTTGCATCGGCACCCGCCATCTGCCGGGACATGGCCCGCTGGTGTGAAGATATTCTGTCCGAACAGAACGTCCCCATACGCGACCGGGAGGGATTCAATCCTGTGCGCCGGGGAATCCCCCGTGTCCGGGAGATGAGTGAGGCGGACCGGGATGCCCTGATCCGGAAAGATCCCGCCTACGGGGACATCGTCTGCCGTTGTGAAGAGATATCCCGGGGAGAAATCCGGGATGCCCTGTGTTCTTCTGTCCCTGCTCAGAGTGTGGACGGAATCAAACGACGGGTCCGGGCGGGAGCCGGACGCTGTCATGGCGGATTCTGCCTACCCCGGATCATCGCCATCATGGCCCGGGAGATGGATATTCCTCTGACCGGGGTTACCAAAAAGGGGCCGGGGTCTCAGATTTTGATGGAAAGCACAAAAAAGGAGGCTCCCCTGTGCAGTTAAATCAGGAAAAACAGCTCCAGTATGATGTGACCGTTGTCGGGGGAGGACCGGCGGGGATGGCCGCTGCCATAGCTGCTTCGGATGAAGGAGCCCGGGTCTGCCTGCTGGAGCGGGAAGAGAAGATCGGCGGTATTCTGAAACAGTGTATTCATGACGGTTTCGGGGTACTCCGTTTTTCTGAGCAGCTCACCGGTCCTGAATATGCCTGGCGTTATGCACAGGAACTCGGCAGACGGCCGGTGGATGTGCTGACCCGCACCTTCCTCACGTCTATTGAGAAGAACGGCTCATCCAGGGACGGGTATTTGCTGAAAATTGTAAACAGCCAGGGCCTTTCCCGTCTTGAAACCCGGACTCTGGTGATGGCTATGGGCTGCCGGGAGCGGACAGACCGTCAGGTTTTTATTCACGGGGAGCGGCCGGCGGGGATCTTTACAGCCGGACAAGCCCAGGATCTGATTAATCTAAAGGGCTATCTGCCGGGAAAACGCTGTGTCATTCTGGGAAGCGGCGATATAGGGCTTATAATGGCCCAGCGGCTGACTCTGGAGGGAGCCTCGGTGGAGGGACTGTATGAAATCGGCAGCGAGCCCTCGGGACTGAACCGAAATGTTTCCCAGTGCCTGGAAGATTACGGAATTCCCCTGCATCTGAACAGTACGGTTCTGGAGGTTCAGGGACGCAAACGGGTGGAGGCGGTTACTGTGGCCCGTATGGAACGGGGCATACCGGTACAGGATACGGTCCGCACCGTACCCTGTGACAGTCTGATTCTCAGTGTGGGGCTGATTCCCGAAAATGAGATGCTCCAGTCCCTGGCTCCTCAAATGGATGAGCGGACCCGGGGCCCCCGGGTGAATCAGTATATGGAAACGTCCTGTCCCGGTGTCTTTTCCTGTGGAAACGCCCTGCATGTGAATGATCTGGTAGACTATGTCTCTCAGAGTGGAGAGACTGCCGGCCGGGCGGCTGCCCTGTATGCTTCAAACCGGAGCGGAGGGGACAGGGGGGGTGAGGCAGAGCTGACAGCCGCCGGCAATCTGTCCTATGTTCTGCCTCAGAAACTCCGGCTTCCTGCGGAGGGGGCAGTCCCTTTGTTTTTCCGCGTGAATAAAAGCGCTCCCCGGGGAAAACTGACCGTCACCCATGAGGGGACGGTGATTCTGGAAAAGACCTTCAGATGGCTCAAGGCCGCGGAAATGGAGCGTCTGGACCTGGATCTTTCTGTTTTCTCCGGCAGTAACGGAGGATCAGTCGCAGTAAGGATGAGTGAGGAGGGTTCATGATCACTGAACAAAAGAATATAACCTGCATCGCCTGTCCCCGGGGCTGCCGGCTGGAACTGATTCCCGGGGCAGAGGGGAGTGAGGCGCAGATCCGGGGATATGAGTGCCCCAAGGGCCTGGCGTATGGACAGCGGGAAGCTGTGGAAGCCCTCCGGATTCTGACCTCCACGGTGAAGACCTGTTCTGCTGAAATGCCCCGGCTCCCGGTGCGGCTGTCTGAACCCGTCCCTCTGGACCGGTTCAGGGAATTTATGGATCTGATCAATTCTTTCCTGGCCGTAGAGGACTGTAAGCCGGGAGATGTTCTGGTCAGAGATTTTGGAATGCCCGGAGTGAATCTTCAGGCTACAGGGGAATTGCATTATGAAAACTGATGATCACAGAAAAAAAGACCTTCTTCTGGTCGTAGACTGCGGCACCCAGAGCCTGAGAACCCTGATTTTCGATACAAAAGGGACTCTTCTGGCGGGCAGAAAGCAGGAATACAAACCCTATGTTTCTCCCCGGCCCGGCTGGGCGGAGCAGGATGCCGGGATTTTCTGGAAAGCCCTGGTGGAGGGCTGTCAGGGGCTAAAAAAAGAATACCCCGACTGTTTTGAAAAGATTGCCGGTATGGGTGTGACCTCCCAGCGGGACACCATGATCAATATGGACCGGGAGGGGCAGCCCCTGAGGC
>JAQQAM010000196.1 GCA_028532905.1 Spirochaetales bacterium | reverse complement strand
CCCCCACCCCCTGGGCCGGAGTAAAACTGGAGGCCACCTCCAGACCGAAGGCCAGAACATTGTGCCTGTTTTTCACCATGGAGGTCTGAACATCCCGGGCCAGATTCATATCCATACGGTTCTGTTCGGACATATGGATCAATAGATCCCTGGTGGAAAAGATTCCTGCAAAATCCCTGTTGTTATCAAGGATGACATAAAAGCTCTCCTTCTGCAGCTTCATCTCATTCCGCAGTTCTTCACTGGCCACCGGCAGAAGGGTCTGACTGTCAAAACTCCGGGGACTGACTGTCACCTTGGAAACCGGCTTTTTCTTCAGCACATCCAGCCCGAAGGGACGGCTCACAAGCTTCATCAGCTCTTTACGGATAATAATGCCTGTGAACTGTTTCTCATCAGAAACCACACCCACCGCGTTGACTTCCGACCCCTTTTCATTAAACAGGTTCACCAGCTCCTGAATCTGAATATTTTCATTGATATAGTAGCGGCTGGAACAGAGCCGGGATACGGTATACCCCGGGTCCTTGACTGCTGCGTCTACTATGCTGAAAATTTCTGTGCTGTTCATGTCCTGTGATGACTGCATGGGGATCTCCTTGTATTAATTTGAAAGAATACAGAGAGACTGTTAGGAAATAATGAGAGATCTGTGAGAGAATGGATTTCCCGATTTTTCTTTCCCGATTCAAGCAGCATTCCAGCCATTTGAATCAGAAGTATTACTCAATTTTTGAGCTTCAGTCATCCAGCTCCCGGGCAAAGGGAATTGACTCCCCCGCACCGGGACGGGAAACCGTTATGGCCGATGCCCGGGTAGCCCGTTCCATGGCGTCTTTCACAGAACGCCCCTCTATGCAGGAGGCCAGGAAATACCCGAAGAAGGTATCACCAGCTGCTGTGGTATCCACGACTGGAGCATCCGCGATGGGAACAAAAAGCCTCTCTTGTCCAAAACCATAATAGGCACCGTCTTTTCCGGCGGTCAGAAGGATTTTCACAGAAGGATAGGCCCGGACCAGAGAGTCCAGAACCTCTTCATAGGAGCCCGTCCGCCCCGTCAGGCCCTGTCCTTCGATTTCATTAACCACCAGGGTATCCAGGAGCTCCAGAGGCCATGACTTCACCTTCTCATCCAGAGGCGCGGGATTGGCAAAAATCCGCATCCCCCTGGAGGCAGCCTTCTCCATTATTTCAGGGATACGGTTGATTTCATTCTGAAGCACCAGATAATCTCCCCCTCCGAAAGACGACAGAGTCTTGTCTATATCATCCTGTTCGATGGCCTGATTCCCTCCTCCGAAGAGGACGATGGAGTTCTGCCCCTCTGCTGACACCTGTATCAGGGCGTTCCCGGTCTGTCCCTCATAAACACGGACATAATCAGTGAAAACACCCGACGCCTTCATCTGTTCCAGGACCCATAAACCGTCTTTGCCGATAACCCCGGCATGATGCACATTGATTCCTGCCTTCCCCATGGCGATGGACTGATTCGCCCCCTTGCCCCCGGCAAAAGTCTCCAGTCCCGTACTGGCCAGAGTCTCCCCGGGACGGACGATATGGGGAACAGAGTATACGAAATCAATATTTATGGAACCGAAATTCAATACCTTCATAATTCCCTTTTCCCTTTACATACAACATATATGGTCAGTCATTGAGCATGGCGGAAAACCGGGTTCTGTAGGTATCGAGAATGACCGCCAGGATGATGATCACTCCCGTTACGATCTGCCGGGCGAAATCTCCCATACCGATCAGCAGCAGGCCGTTATTGAGCACTCCCATAATAGAGGCTCCCAGAAAGGTTCCCACCAGAGATCCTTTTCCGCCGCTCATACTGGTACCGCCGATAACAACGGCAGCAATGGCATTAAGCTCAAAACCGACCCCCAGGATCGGGCTGGCAATACTCATGCGGAGCATGTACATAATGGTGGCAATTCCCACTGTTCCGCCGCAGATGGTATAGGCCAGTATCTTGTAAAACTTAACATTATGGCCTGAAAGGCGGACCGATTCCTCATTGTTGCCGATGGCGAATATCATACGGCCGAATACAGTATTCCTGAGGATGATGCTTCCCAGAATGACGAGGATGAGGGCAATAAGAAAGATAGCCGGCAGAACACCGAAATAGGTGGTTGTTCCAAAGTCATTGAACGCTTTAGGAAAGTTGAAAATGGTTCTGGACTGGCTGATCTGCAGTGCCAGCCCCCGGGCGATGTTCAGCATTCCCAGTGTGACAATAAAGGAATGGATTTTCCAGGTTTCAGAAATAAAACCGTTGATCAGCCCAATGAGCATCCCGGAAACAACACTGACCAGAACGGACAATACAATAGCCATCCCAAAAGACAGTTCGGGATTCACCAGAATTTTACCGGCAATGATTGAACATAAAGCCAGAACCGAACCGACGGACAGGTCAATTCCCCCCAAAAGAATAACAAAGGTCATCCCTACAGCGATCACCGTATTGATACTGATCTGGGTAAAGATATTCGCCACATTGATGATGGAGAAGAACCGGGGCGCTCCCAGACTGAAAGCCACCACCAGCACCAGCAGAACCACACCGATTCCGACTTCCTTTAAAAATATGTTAACAACTGAACGCAGCCGCGATTTCTCACTCATGACAGTCTCCTTTTTTGTATTGTTATTATCAGGCATGAAGATATTCCTTGTATGACAGGGTCAGGATGGATTCGGCATCAAAATCCTTCCGCTCCAGTTCTCCGGTGATCTTGCCGTCCGAGAAAACAGCGATTCTGTGGCAGACACCCATCAGTTCGGGCAGGTCCGACGAAACCATAATAATTCCCCGGCCCATGGCGGCAAGCTTCCACAACAGCAGGTAAATTTCATACTTGGCCCCCACATCGATTCCCCTTGTGGGTTCATCGAATATAAAGACTTCCGAATCCCGGAACAGCCACTTCCCGATCAGGATTTTCTGCTGATTTCCGCCGGACAGATAGAGGGTTTTCTGATCGATCCCGGGGGTTTTTATATTCATTTCCCGGATTTGCTTTTCAGTAGCCTCCCGTTCGGCCTGTTTATTCAGGAACCCTCTGGATGAAACAGATCCCAGGTCGGTAATAGTTGTATTTTCAACACAGTTCATATCCAGAATCAGACCCTGCTGTTTCCGGTCTTCCGTCAGGAGACAGAGGCCGCTCTGAACAGCATTACGGGGGGACTGGATATTCAGAGTGTTTCCGTGAAGAATCACTTCTCCGGCATCCTTTGGATCCGCTCCGAACAGGGCCCGCATGGTTTCTGTCCGTCCGGAGCCCACAAGACCGGCTATTCCCAGGATCTCCCCTTTTCTTAAAGTAAATGATTTGGGGTGGGGAGACCCTTTGAAAATCAGATTGTTCACTTCCAGAAGAGGATCTCCCGGAGTAACGGTCTCGTCAAAGGGGTATTCATTTTCCATACTCCTTCCGACCATCATTTTAACAATGGATTTTATATCCAGTTCTTCCGCCGGGTGGGTCCCGACCATTTTTCCGTTTCTCAGAACCGACACTCTGTCTCCGATTCTGAAGATTTCATTCAATCTGTGGGATATATATATTATGGATACCCCTTCGTCCCTGAGAGTTTTCAACAGGTCGAAAAGTGTATCGATTTCATCAGGCATAAGTGTTGCCGTCGGTTCATCCAGTATCAGAACCCGGCTGTCTCCGGACAGAGCTTTGGCGATCTCCACCAGCTGCATCTGCGCCACCCCCAGGGATTCCACCGGGGCTTTGGGAGAGACCTGGTTCAAGCCTACTTTATCCATGAGTTTCCGGGCGTCTGCATTCAGACGCTTAAAGTCGACCAAACCGTTCTTTCGGGGCAGTTTTTCAAAAAATATATTCTCGGCAATAGAGAGATAGGACAGCAGATTAAACTCCTGATACACCACACGGATACCGCTCTGAATGGCAGCCAGAGGGTTCTGGGGCGAATAGGTTTCACCATCCAGGATCATTGCACCGTTGTTCTGCTTGTAGACTCCGCATATCGTTTTTACCAAAGACGATTTCCCTGCACCGTTTTCACCCAGGAGGATATGAATTTCCCCTTTGCGTACATCCAGATCTACAGAATCCAGGGCCTTTACACCGGGAAAGAAGAGGGAAATATTCTTCAGTTCGATAATATTGTCCACGGCCATATTCGTAAGCTCCTCAAAAATACCGGGAGGATCGTGATCCTCCCGGCCTGTATCAATTTTTTAGACGGGTATTCTTATTTAAAGAAATCTTTGTCTGCCAGAATAAGAGGCGACTGTACCCAACCGAGGTTCTCCCGTTTTCCGTCCAGGATTTCAAAACCTGCATTAAACGCGAGGATGGCCATTTCGGCACCGTCCATATGGACAGTAGCCAGCATTTTGTCATTCATAATCAGATCTTTCACTGCGGGAATATTGTCAAATCCCACAACCTGAACATCGCTGCGCCCGGCGGCTTCCAGAGCCCGGACAACACCAAGAGCCATAGAATCGTTGGCACACATTACGCCCTGTACATCGGGGTGTTTTGTAAGAAGGTTGGTCATAAGAGTATTGGCTTCTTCTGTTTCCCAGTGCGCTGTGTTGGAAGCCAGGAGCTCCAGATTATGGTTTTCAACAGCTTTCATAAAACCGTTTTTGCGCTGTTTGGCATTATCCGCACCGGGATTTCCCTCAATGATGAACACCTTGCCGCCGCTGCCCAGGGTTTCTCCCAGGTAGTTACCGACCATTTCAGCACCGTCTGTATTATCGGGACCCACAAAAAGGAATTCTTCAGGCAGACCGGCTGCTTTCAGAGCCTCTTTATCGAGGGTAACATCGAAGTTGATAACTGTAACACCGGCGTCGATAGCTCTTTTAACAGGAGCAACCATACCGGCAGAATCTGCAGGTGCCAGAACAATCAGATCCACGCCCTGAGTAATCAGGCTGTCTACAGCATTAACCTGAGAATCAAAGTCGGTTTCAGAGTTCATACCCATGGTCATTAGTTCAAAAGTTCCGTCCTCTTCCGCATAGGCCTTGGCACCTTCTTCCATGGCCATAAAAAACTCGTTGGCCAGAGACTTCATAATCAGTCCCACCACAGGTTTGCCATCCTCTTTTTCTTCCTGCGCGCCATTGGCAGTAACAAAAGCAGGGATCATAATCAACAGACAAACCAGAAGGATTAAATATTTCTTCATCCTTTTCTCCTTATATCCCCTGTACGGGGTGCATTTTGATACTGACCTGTATTGCAAAGAGCAGGCCAACTTGACACCGGATTTTCTATTTCCCTCTGAAACAGGCTCTCTCCTGCCTCAGAGCTGCTTTGAAAACAGTTTTTTTATTTCCCCAGGAAAATCAGGTCAAGAAAATCACTGAACAGATTGTTCAATTCTGGACAGAATGTTCAGATCCCTGTTCATTATTTGAACAGCCTATCCGATGGGCTTTAACAGAATCTGAAAACGGCAGCCTGCACCTTTCTCGGAATGTACCGTAATTTCCCCGCCGTAGCGGTTGAGAATGTTGTAACAGAGAGACAGACCCAGACCAAAATTCTGTCCTGTTCTCTTAGAGCTTTTGAAGGGGAGGAATACATCCGAGGGATCGTCGAAGGAGATTCCCGGACCGTTGTCTTCAAAATCCAGACAGATACGGGTCTCTCCCCCTTCCTCCACCAGGGTGGATCTGATAGTAATAATGCCGCCGTCCCGGAGAACATCGAAGGCATTTCTGAACAGATTGAGAATAACCTGTTTGAATTCACCCGGATTGATTTCCGTATGGAGTCTGTCGTCATCCAAGGGCTGAAAATCAATCTCGATGTTGTTCTTTGCACCGTTGAACCGGACCAGATCTATAATGCTGTGTATGGCCGTATTCACATCCAGATACACCGTTTCCTGCTTCCGGTTTTCAGAGAAGGAAATCAGGTTCCCCACAACCTGGCTGATGTAGTTAATCTGTTCAAACAGATATTCAATAACGGAACTTTTTTCTTCTGCTCCAATTTTATCCTGTTTAAAGGCTTCCAGATAATTGGATATAACACCCAGGGGGTTGTTGATTTCATGACCCACACCAGCGGCCAGCAGACCCAGAGACGCCAGCTTTTCCGAAAGGACCAGCTGGTCACGCAGCTGCTCCCGCTCGGTGATGTCTTCCAGAATAAACATATTGCCGATCTGCTCCGAGCGGTCATAAATAGGATAGAGCACAATATTGACCATATAATGCTGTCCGTGGAGGCTTAGGGGTACATTGTAGCGGGATGAAACCTCCCCGGACCCCATTGCACTGTGGATGAACTTGAGGATTCTTTCATTTGAGACAAAAAGGTCCTCCAGATTCATTCCGCTCAGATCCTGCCCCCCGGGAATACGGAACAGCCCTCTGGCGCTTTCATTGATCATGCGCAGCTTATTGTCGTAATTGGTGACCAGAAGGCTGATGGGCAGATCCGTCAGAATCACCTCGTTGTATTTCATAAGCTTGTTGAACTCATCCGCCTGGGTTCTGTGGTCCTGGAGGTTTGAAAACTGGGTATAGGCCATTTTTATCAGACTGATTTTATCCAGCTCGCCGATCATATCGGAGAAGAGGATCTCCCCTTTCCTCACAACACTGACCCGGTCGGCAATCATATACAGATCGTCAATTCTGTGGGTGATAAAAAGGACGGTGGAGCCCCGGTCTCTCAGCTCCCGGAGAGCCAGAATAATCCGTTCCAACCCCCCGGCGGACAATTTCTCCAGGGCTTCATCAAGAATCAGAATTTCCGGAGGATGATATAGATTTTTAACAATGCTCAAAAGGGCTCTGTCAGAAAGTTCCAGATCTGATACATAATCCCGGGGATTAAGGTCAAAATGGTTCTCTCGGAGAAATGCCTCAGCCAGGCGTTCCACTTTCTTATGGCTGAACAGCCCGCCCCGGGACTGGAAAGTCTGCTTATTGGCGATAAACAGATTTTCCGCCACAGTCATAGTCTGGTTCAGCTGCATCTTCTGAAAAACCATACGCACACCGGCCTGAATGGTTTCCTTGTAATCGAGCTGATCATATCGCAGGTCTCTGTACCGGATTTCTCCGCTGTCCGGAACAATCAGATTGGCCACCATTTTAGCCAGGGTGGATTTTCCAGCCCCGTGCTCTCCCACAATGGCATGAATCTCTCCCCCCCGGATGTCCAGATTGATCCGCTCCAGAGCTTTAATGGAGCCGTAGCGGATGGAGACATCCTTCAAAATCATCAGAGACCGAGTCTTATCCGATTCCATACTTCCTCATCTTGCTGTAGAGTGTGGTCCGGCTGATATTCAGGCGTTCGGCCACTTTCCGTTTGTTGTAACTGTTTTCCTGCAGCTCCCGGAGAATCACAGCTTTTTCCGAATCATCCAGAGGATTGTAAACAGCATCTTCCTCTGCCTGTTCGAAGACCTGTACCGGTAAATCCCCTTTTTCAATAGTCTGTCCGGAAGCCACGGCCGCTGCATAATTGAGAACATTCTTCAGTTCCCGAACATTTCCGGGCCATTTATATACCTTTAGAAGGTCTTCCACCTCAGGGCTCAGAGAACACAGGGGCTTGCTGTTGACAGAGGCATACTCTTTCAGAAACGTTCCGGCCAGAACAGAGATATCCCCCCGCCTCTCTCTGAGGGGAGGAATGGAAAGGATGGCAGCGTTCAGCCGGTAGAAGAGGTCTTCCCGGAACTGTCCGTTTTTCATCATCTCTTCCAGTTTTTTATTGGTTGCAGAAATCACCCTGACATCCACACGGATCACATCCTTTCCCCCCAGGCGGTACAGTTCCCGATTCTGAAGAACCCTGAGTACTTTTGCCTGCACTTCCAGAGACATATCGCCGATTTCATCCAGAAACAGGGTTCCGCCGTGGGCCCGCTCAAAGACCCCTTTATACAGAGAGTCGGCTCCTGTATAGGCCCCTTTTTCATGTCCGAATAGCTCATTATCCAGAAGGTTGTCCGGAAAAGCGGCGCAGTTGATCTTAACGAACTTCTTTGCCTTCTGCTGACTGCGGGAGAAAATATAATCGGCAAAGACTTCCTTACCCGTTCCGTTCTCTCCGTAGAGAAGGATGGGCAGGTTCGATTCGGAAAGCTTGTGTATGGTCTTTTTCAGCTCTTCAATTCGGAAATCCTTGCTGATGATCCGGGGCACGGTATCCAGAAGGCGCTCTTTCAGGTTTTTGTTTTCCTCCTGCAGAGACGCCATAGTCCGGGCATTATGGATCAGCTTGATGAGCTTTTCATATTTCACGGGTTTCTGAATATAGTCGAAGGCCCCCAGCTTTATGGAGCGGACAGCGGACTCAATGGAAGCATACCCGCTGAGCATAATCACAGGGATTTCGGGATAATCTTCCCTCAGCCTGACAAGGACTTCAATCCCCGATTCGCAACCCAGCCTGACATCCAGAAGTATGACATCCACCCGGTTCTGTTCCAGAAAAAGGAATGCTTTGTTACTGTTCAGAACAGAGGAGATCTTATGATCTTTGTCCGACAGCATACGGGACAGACTGAGGCAAAATTGTTCATTATCGTCAATCAGAAGTACTGAAGTGTTCATATTTTGGACACCTTTTAAAGATACTAGTACAACTATCGTACACCCTCATTGATCAGGGAACAAGGAAAACTTTTCTTGAAGCGGTTCTATTCAAATCTATACAATTTGATTTTCCATGATTCCCGCTCAAACTTGATGCAATAGACCATATAAATCTGTAATATAGATATGATGAATACCCCCTTAAGCCATTTACAGAACCGATTCGGATATGAAAGCTTCCGCCCCAACCAGCAGGAGGTGATCGACGCTGTGCTGGAAGGAAAAGATGTCTTTGCCTCCATGCCCACAGGAGGGGGAAAGTCCATCTGCTATCAGATCCCGGCCCTCTGTCTGGAAGGACTGACCCTGGTCATAAGTCCCCTGATCGCCCTGATGAAGGATCAGGTGGATGCGGCTGTGGAGACAGGGATACCCGCAGCCTTTATCAACAGCACCCTGAAAGCCGATGAAGCGACTTCAGTCTATGCCCGGCTCTACGCCGGAGAGATAAAGCTTTTGTACATATCCCCCGAACGCCTGGCTCTGGAAGGGTATCTGGAAAAACTGAAGGAGCTGCCCATCCGTTTTTTCGCTGTGGATGAAGCCCACTGCCTCTCGGAGTGGGGACATGATTTCCGTCCCGACTATCTGAGCCTGGCCCGGTTGCGGGACGTCTTTCCGAAGGTCCCCATTGCCGCCTTCACCGCCACCGCCACAAAGAAAGTGCAGGATGACATAATCCGCATACTGAAGCTGTCAGACCCCTTTCTGGTGAGAGCCTCCTTCAACAGGAAGGAACTCTACTACCGGGTGGACCGTAAGGAGAAAACTCTGGCCCAGATCTCCAGCTTTATCAAGGACCATGAGGGGCAGGCGGGTATTGTCTACCGGACCAGCCGGAAGGATGCGGAGAAGACCGCCGCCCATTTAAGTGAAAAAGGGATCAAAGCCCTCCCCTACCATGCCGGCCTCTCCCAGGCCTTAAGGGAAACGAATCAGGAAAAATTTAACAATGATGAGGCCCAGGTCATCTGCGCCACCATCGCCTTCGGCATGGGCATTGATAAATCCAACATCCGCTTCGTGGTCCACGGTGACCTGCCCAAGAGCATGGAAGGCTACTACCAGGAGACCGGCCGCGCCGGACGGGACGGCCTGGAATCCCACTGCCTCCTCCTTTACTCCGCCGGAGACCTGGTGAAACAGCAGTATTTCATAAACCAGATAGATGATCCCGACGAGCAGGCCAAAGCCAAGGCCAACTTGAGCCGCATGGCCCGGTTCGCCGCAGTGAATGTGTGCCGCCGGAAACAGGTTCTCGAATACTTTGATGAACAGGCAGCCGATGACTGCGGTTTTTGCGATATCTGCACCGGGAGCAAGGAGCAGGTGAACGCTTCTGTGGACGCTCAGAAAATCCTCTCGGCGGTGATGCGGACTGAGGAACGATTCGGCCTGACCCATATTATCGATATAGTGCAGGGCGCGGACACCGAGAAGATCCGCCGTATGGGCCATGAAAACATCAAAACCTACGGCGTTGGAAAGGATAAGAGCAAGAAATGGTGGCGGGGCATCGTGGAGGAGCTCCTCAGTCAGGAAGCGGTCCTGCAGGATGCCGAGGCCTATAATGCCCTGAAAATCACCGAAAAAGGGCGCCGCGTCCTCTTTGGAAAAGAGTCCTTTTACATCCTCAAAAGAGACGATACACTGCCGCCTCCCCCCTCCCCGGAAAAAGACCTTTTCGAGGCCAGCGGGAAATATGATGAGAGTCTCTTTGACATACTGAAATCGGTCAGGAAGGAACTGGCCCGCAAGAAGGGCGTGCCCCCCTATGTGATCTTTTCTGACAAAACTATCCGGGAAATGAGCGCTCTCAAGCCCGTGGACAACAGCGCCTTTCTCCGGGTCTCCGGTGTGGGAGAAACCAAGCTGGAGCAGTACGGGCCCTTCTTTATTTCGAAAATTAAGGAGTATCTGGGGTATTAAAGATATTTACATTAATAGAAGCTTCTTTTCATTCTGCCAAATCAATCATGTATTCTGTGAAACGGATCAGATCCTGCAAGCCCTTTTCAATAATTGACTTCACAATTGAGAGGTTAAGCTTCTGATATTGGTGAATGGCTGTGTTTCGAAACCCTGTCATCTTTATCAGCTTATCAGCAAGTTCAGGATCAATAATATCCCGGTCACTCAGGATTTCAAAACTGTCACTGCTTCTGTTTGGTACACCCAGTTTTTTGATTTTGATAATATGGTTTGCCAGATCTATTGATTGTTCACAAGCTCTGGTCAGATTAAGGATGGCTGCATCCTGGCGGGTATAATCTCTGTTAAACTGGTCGCCTGCCGCTTCGTATTCTTCTATAACCCGCTCAATACACCTTTGAATGCTGGCTGCTTTGTTAATAACCACATCTCTCATATATCGTGAATTCTCCTGCTGCTGATAATACTGTCCATGATATCTCTGCGTTCTTCATTCAGCTTACAATAATAGCTGAGGGTCATCATCTCAAAAGTCTCGGTTTCATAAAGATTTCCGCTATACAGTCTAATTCCACTACAGCATATCTCATGCTGAAATACAGTTGAGGCCAACTGCAGGTTGATCAAATCAACACTTTTTTTCAGTCTTTTTTCCAATGAGAAACGAAGATCCGATTGACTAAGTTCAGCTGCACTTTTGGCGGTAGCAATGGGCAGAAGTAGGGCAATATCAACATCACTATCTTCCCGCATGGTTTGGTCTGCCTGAGATCCGAACAGATAGACTGCAAGAGTGTCCGGGTAATACTCGGTAACTGTTCGGATAATCGAATCTTTCATTGATGTATTCTATCACTCCTGACCAAAACTCTCTACTCAATAAATACCTTCCCTGAAAAGGATCTGTTTGAGGCCAGCGGGAAATGAGCGCCTTCAAGCCCGTGGACAACAGCGCCTTTCTCCGGGTCTCCGGTGTGGGTGAGACCAAGCTGGAGCAGTACGGGCCGTTTTTTATCCCTAAGATAAAAGAGTATTTAGGATATTGAGATAAACTTATTAATCATTCATTACAAACATTAATCTGATTTGACATATTTATGTCACAGATATATTATATATTTATGAGAACCACAATCAGAATGAAAGACGAAATCCTGCAGGAAGCCAAAATCGAAGCGGCCAGAAGGCACATCAGCCTGACAGCTCTTATTGAAGAAGCCCTGGCCGACTCTCTGGGGAAAAGCACAATAGACAAAGATGATTTGCAGGATTTTAAAGTGATAACATTTAAAGGTAACGGCTTACTTGAAGGTGTTGATCTGAATGATAGGGACTCTCTGTTAGACAGGATGGATGATGTATCTTTTTGACGTCAACATTTATGTGCATATGCATAGAGAGGATTCTGAAAGGCATACCGAGATTCTAGATTTCATGCTTCCCCTGCTGAAAAGCGGCGATACTTTCGGCTACTCGACTCTTGCCCTGAACGGTTTTATGAGAATAGTCTCCCATAAAAAGATATTCAGGGAACCCTCCGACTTTGAAACGATGATGAAATTTGTCGAATCCATAACAAGTCATCCCGCGTCACGCTGCATTGATCCCGGTCCTGCACACTGGCAGCTATACAGGCATCTTTGTTATGAGCATAAACCTTCGGGGAATCTCTACCCCGATGTCTATTTTGCTGCTCTTGCCATGGAATCGGAATGTACCTGGGTCAGCTGTGACAGTGATTTTAAGCAGTTCCGGGGCCTGGACAGTCTGATTCTTTAGCGGAAGTCATACGAAAAACAGCACCTTCTTTCGGGGTATTGACAGGACCTAATCCAGCTTCATCTTTTTCCTGCAATCAGGACAGACAACTGTATAATTATGGTCGACTTCATCCATAAAGACACGAAAGACATTTCCGCAGAAACGGCAGGTGATCATCAAAGAATCTGCCATATCAATCCCTCTTATTAGAAGGCTTCGGGGCATCGGGAATAGTGATCCGGTTACGGCAGCTGGGACACAGACCGGCTTTATATTTCTTATTCAAATCGATGCTAAGTCCTTTACCACACTGAGGGCATTTAAAAGTTTTTACATATTCTTCACTCATAGCTTAGTGACTCCTTTCTTTTTCCAGTATGTCAGACCATCCACAATGGCCGCTGCATATTCCTGTTTTGAAAAATAAATTAATTTTCTGTTTTTCAGAGCATCAAGCTCCGGTTCGTGGTTCCCAACAACAATTCCCCGAATACTCCCCGTCAGCATATCCGCATCATTTCCGGAATTACCGGAGGTATATATTTTATGGGGAGGAATATTCCATTTATGAGACAGATAGCGGATGGCTTTGCCTTTAGAGGCTCGGTAAGGCAAAACATCAACCATGGAGTTGTGGGAATGGATCAGATGATAGGATAGTTTCCGGGCTGTCAGTTCTTTATGAATGACGGGAATCACATCTTTCATCCTGTAATTGTCCACCAGATTGTAACTGATCTTGCATTTCCTCTGTGCCTGAGAACTGGTCTGGAGGGACAGAAAAGGCAGAGTACTCAGAACGTCCCGAATACTTTCAGGCTTCCATTTCTTTTCGATATGAGATGCCCAGCCTTCATCAGGAGAACTGTCATCCTTATAGTAAATCTCAGACCCGACGGAACTGATATAAAAAAGAACATTATCAATCCCGTTCTCTTCCAGGACCTTCCGGGCAGAGTCTATATCCCTGCCGGTGGCAACACCGAATCCTAGAGAGGAAGACTGACTTTTCATATAGTCCAGAAAAGGCTTGACGGCCGCAGGATCACCCAGCAGTGTATCATCGATATCGGTAATCAAAAACTCATCCAGCTTGTGTATCACTTTACCGATTTTCTGATTGTTATTTTCGATAACAAAAGAAGAACCGATACCGGTACCCCGTAGGGTTTCAAGCTCTTTAATATAAGTGTCGCAATGATGCTCCCAGGTATAAACACTCCTCGTGTTATTAATACCGTTTGTGGAACACTGGCTCCAGAACTTCTGATCGGTAAGCAATTTTTTTATGGCAGAGCCGATTTCATCCACATTTTCAACATCTGCAAGAATTCCGCTTTGACAGTTTGCCTCAATATCCACTGGACCGCCTTTCCGGGTCGCCACAAAGGGGAGTCCGCATGAGGAAGCCTCAATAAAGGTAAGGCCGAAGGTTTCCAGAAAAGACGCGCTCACAAAAACGCCCTGGCTCAGGGCGGCAATCCTGTACATTTCGGGAACATCCTGATCCGGCCTGTGGTACTTGGGGATAGCCATCCTTCCGTACAGATCGTATTTATCCATGGCAAGAAGAATATCCGTCAGAACCTGCTGTTCGCTCTCCTCCATAGTGGAGATATCATCTCTAATACCGGCATATACAGCAAGATTAGCCATAGCCTGCAGTTCTTTATCACGGCCGTAAACGTCTATCAATGTATCGATATTTTTTCGGGCGTCAGGTCTGCATAAAGTGAGTATAAGAGGTTTCTGCGGATCGAAAAGAAATCGTTCCAGTTCCCTCCTGGTTCTGAAATGGGCCTGTTTCGTTTCTTCACTGATTTCACTGTTCTGTATTTCGTAATAGTAATAGGGAAAAAACTTCTCAAGATCGACACCGGGAGGAATAACCGAATACCGGGGAAGCTCATGGTTATCATAAAAGCCGTAGAGTTCATCCTTTTCATAATTGGTGCTGGCAATAACAAGATCAGCCTGAGCCAAAGCACTCTCTTCCGCTGTAATCCTGGTTCTTATAGAGTAGCGCTGATGGGCTTTCTCTTCGCTCATTCCTGTTGATTCCAGAAAAGAAAGCTTATTTTTCCCGAGGGAATGTCCTGTAAACAGGAGAGGGATTCCGAATAAACCGGAAATTCCATTTGCCACATAGGCCGCATCGGCATAATGGCCGTGCACAAAATCAGGTATTCTATTCTGACTTCTGATGTAATGAATGAGCCTGTCTGTAAATTCGGCAAGATGGGGCCACAGCATCTCTTTTCTGATGTATTTTCGACCACCACAAGGTAACCTGACAATGGATGCTTTCTCCGTCAGAGGCTCTCTTGCAAGACTATAGGATTCATGAACGACTTTGTCATCGATAAGCCTGGTGACAAGATCTATCCGGTCCACTTCAGCATATTCAGAAAGACTCCTGACCAGCTCCAGAATATAACGGGTCTGTCCTCCGGTATCGGCATCTCTCCCGAATTCCAAATTTTCTCCACGAACTAATCCGTGAATATTTATCATCATTAGATACATATATTAGTTAGTATACTAATCATAACAATCATGGTCAACACCACATAAAAAAGACTTTTCAGCAATTGAATTCACTTTAGAGTATATATTATCATTAGTCCTATAACTATTAGGAGTCAATATGTATACAGGACGAGGATTTGAATCATCCGAACTGGGGGATGTCGATATAATCAGACACAACGGGCTGTTCCATCTGTTTCATCTGGTTCTTCCCAACCATGACTATATAGCCCATGCAGTGAGCAACGATGGATTTCTCTGGCGGCGGGTCAAAAACGCCTTATTCATTGGAGAGCCGGGAGACTGGGATGACGATATGCTTTGGACCATGCATGTCAGCCCTGACCCTGACGGTCCCGCTTTATTCAGGATGTTCTATACAGGGATATCCCGGAAAGAAGGCGGTCGTATCCAGCGCATCGGGCTGGCCCGATCGAATGATCTATACTACTGGGAGAAAGTTTCATCCACCAATTACCCTGTCTCCATTACGGGCCCTTTTTACGAAGAGTCCGTCGCCGAAGGCAGACACTGGGTCAGCTGCAGAGATCCCTTTTTCTTCCAGGACGGGGACAAAAGGGGAATGCTGGTTAACGCCCGTGTTCCCTTCGGTCCCAAAATACGGCGGGGCTGTGTCGGACTGGCCTTTGAAACTGAACCGGACTTGTTCCAGTGGGAAAAACCGCTCTTCTTCCCGGGGATGTACGATGATATTGAAGTACCGGGATTATACAGAATAAACAATAATTATTACCTGGTGGGCAATGTGAAGGAAGATGTAAAAATACACTACTGGCATTGCGACAAGTTCGAAGGCCCCTATGAAGCTTTTGCGGACAATGTACTTCTGCCGAAAGGCAATTATGCAGCAAGAATAACCAAAATAGAGGATACATACCTATTATGGAATTTCTTTACCAACAGAGATGTGGAAAGCAGAACCACAATTCTTCCTCCACCCACAGAGCTTCAGGTGGACAAGGAAGGGCAGCTCTATTTGAGAAGTTACGCTGAATTTTCAAGAAAGATACAGAAACAACACTCTCAAAAAGATCTGATCCCCTTTACCAGGCAGTTGAAAAATCATACAGGAAAATTCGAGTCCAAACAGGATTCCATCTTACTGGAATCTTTAAGCGGATACGAAATCTATTTCATGAAAAAACAGGCCAACAACTTCCATCTTTCCTGCTCGTTGTCCATGGAAGGAACAGGAAAATGCGGTATTGTTTTCAGAGCGGGCTCAAATACAGACGGACATTTTATCAGTCTGGATTTCATAAACGGTCTTGCCCAGGGGCGCATCTGGGGAGAAAGCAGCGAACAGGATATAGAAAATGCTTTTCATTACAAGATTACCCAGTCCAATCATTTTAACTGCACCCGTGAACAATGGAAGAAAGTGGATGTTATTGCCTACGGCGGATATATTGAGCTTTCAATCGATGAAAGAATTGTTTTGAGATATGTGGAAACCGAGTACATGAACAATGACTTCCTGGGTTTTTATGTGGAAAGCGCTGTCGTCAACATTGCCGAAATGACATTAAACGAGCTCGACGGCCCTGAAGAAGAGGACCATCAGGTACTGTGACAGAACTGGGGTTTGAAGTTCCCTTCAATCAAAAAACGACTATTTCTCTTATGCATCTTCTGCTCCAAACATAATAAATGCCGCCAAAACGGCGGCAATCTTCAGTCTGGAAGCCTTCACCCCCTACATTGACAATTCCTGCCCCTTATTCACCTTGTTAAAAAGAACCAGCGACAGAGTTGTGAGAACAGCCAGAATCGCTGCCAGGGCGGCGGCAACGCCGTAGTTCCCCCGCAAGACTTGGGTGTAGACCTCTACCGTCAGAGTTCTTGTTTTACCGGTATATAACAGAATGGCCGAAGCCAGCTCGGAAATCATGGTAATCCAGGACAGAATGGCTCCTGAAATAATCCCCGCCGACATCATGGGAATGGTGATTTTCCAGAAGGTCTTGATATTGCTGGCTCCCAGAGACAGAGCCGCCTCTTCAATGGTTATGGGAATCTGCTGCAGTGTGGCAACGCTGGAGCGGATCGTATAGGGCAGACGCCTGATAATCAGGGCGATGACCATAATCGTCATGCTGCCGGTCAGAACCATGGGAGGCCTGCTGAAGGCGTTAGCCAGGGCGATACCCACGACAATACCCGGAACGATATAGGGCACCATAGAAACCGTGTCTATAACGGCGGTGATCTTTGACCGTTTCCGGACAACCAGGTAAGCGATGAACACGGCGATGGTCAGGACAAAGGCCAGAGAAATCAGAGGAATAACGATGGTATTTCTGATGGCATTTCCCATTTTGGAAAAAGCGATAACATAGTTGTTCAGGGAATAACCGCTGGTGAATACCGTACCGTTCACATTCCTGAAGGAGGTATAGATCACATAGGCCTGGGGTGCGATAGAAAGAGTAATCAGCAGATAGGCATAGATATGGATCAGAATGTTTCTGACACCCGTGATCTGGACCGGCCTGATCTTATTGATGCTGTTCATGGTAAAGGCATGCTTGTTGGCAATGCGCCGCTGGATCAGAAAGATGATCAGGGTCAGTATGATCGCCAGAATGGCGATACTGGCGGCAAAACTGTTGTTTCCACCCAGCTCGGACATATAGGCATCGTAAATGGTAACCGGAAAGGTACGGTACCCTTCTCCGATAAGCATGGGGGTCCCGAAGTCACTGAAACATCTCATAAAAACAAGCAGAGCCCCGGCCAGAACAGTCGGAAAAATCAAGGGAACAATAACCTTGAAAAACCGTTTGGCTCCCGAGCAGCCCAGATTCTCGGATGCTTCCAGCAGAGAGTTGTCCACATTGGACAGAGCCCCGGATACATAGAGAAAGATCAGAGGGTAAAGCTGCAGAGACAGAACAAGCAGTATCCCCTTGAATCCGTAGATATCCGGCATCTGAACATTGAAGAGTCCTTCAAAGAACTTCGTAACAACCCCGTTTCGTCCCAATAACAGGATCCAGGAATAGGCGCCCACAAAGGGGGCGGACATACTGGACAGGATAATCAGGATGCGCAGTCCCTTGGCTCCTTTGATGGTAAACCGGGCAAAAAAGTATGCCAGGGTGGTTCCCAGAGCCACGGCGATGGCGGTTACCGAAACTGTGACCTTGAAGGAGTTAAACAGGGTTGAATAGTAGTATTTCTTGCTGAAGAACCTATGGAAATTTTCCAGGGTCAGACGCCCAGTTTCCTTATCCAGAAAAGATTCGGACAGCAGTATAAACAAGGGAATAATTAAAAAAATTGTATACAGAATGAGTAAACTTAATGTTGATGTGGACCATAAATTTATCTTTGATTTTTTAGCTTTCATGGGGGATCACCAGATTCCTGGAACCGTCTTCGGTATACACATTCACTTTATCCGTATTGATAGTCAGGTACACTTCCGTTCCGGGTTCAATGAGATTGTCAATCATACTTTCCTTGATGACTTCCACCACCTGCTTATTGGGCAGTTCCATAAAGAAATGGGTATTCAGACCCAGGAAAATAGTGTCTTTGATCACCGCTTTGATGGTGTTTTTATCATCGGTGAGCATAAACTCTTCAGGGCGGATGGACACTTTAACCTTTCCCTGAAAATCAAGATCCTTGACCCTGACCTTATGACCCAGCACATCCAGTTCATCCTTATCGCAGTCGGCCATAACGAAGTTCGTCCGTCCGATAAAGTTGGCGACAAACTCATTGACAGGACGGTGGTAGATTTCCTGAGGCTTGCCCACCTGCTGAATCACACCCAGTTCCATAACCGCAATCCTGTCGCTGATGGCCATGGCTTCTTCCTGGTCGTGGGTCACATACACCGTTGTGATGCCCACTTCCTTCTGTATGTCTCTGATAGCCTGCCGCATTTCAAGGCGGAGTTTGGCATCCAGATTGGAGAGGGGTTCGTCCATAAGAAGAACATCGGGGGCAATAACCAGAGCTCTGGCCAGAGCGACTCTCTGCTGCTGACCTCCGGACAGATTTTCAGGCATTCTGTCTCTGTACTCATAAATCTGCAT
>JAQQAM010000195.1 GCA_028532905.1 Spirochaetales bacterium | reverse complement strand
TCCGGTTCCCCGGCTGGAGTTATTCACTCTGTCAGGATTCCGGGGAGCTCTTCTAATGGGAGCCCCTGTACCGGCTGCGGGTGTGGATCTGGTTCTGCCTTCAGAAGCAGGTGCTTCGGCTGCTTTTTCCACAGGTTTATTTTCTTTTGTCGCGACGACTTTATGCGCCTTTTTAACAACGACTTTTTTCTTAACTACAACGACCTTCTTCTTAGAGTCTCCCGACTCTTTTTTGGGAGGTGCCGCATCTGTCTTTTTGTGCTTAATGAGTGTTGCTTTAGGTTCTTTTTTTTCTAAATCTTCTGACATATGCCACCTTATTCCTGATTATCATCTTCAGGAGCGTCCTGACTGGGTTCATCCTCTACGGACTCTTCCTCTGCGGAATCATCTTCATCAGACTCATCCTCGCCTTCCTGCTCCACTTCTTCTATTTCAAAACTCAGTCCGACTCCACAGCTGGGACATGCATTCATATCGAGGGTAATGGGTGCACCACATTCAGGACACTCATAGGCCTCTTCATCTTCCATGATTTCTTCTTCCAGCTCTTCATCATCATCGCTTTCCACTATTTCAACATTATCATCGATGATTCCTCTGATAAGAGCAACATCGTCATCGTTGATTCCTTCAAAAGATTTGAGATCTTCAAGGTCCATATTGACCAGAGTCTCAATCAGATCGATTCCGTTCTCTCTGAGAAGGGCAGATACTCTTTCGGGTATTTCAGGAAGTTCATCAATTCTGGTAATTTCTTCATCAGAACCTTCTTCCATGCTGAAGAGTTCGGATGCGGCTCTGGAAATCTCCTGAGACATATCCATTTCTTCAAACTGCTCTTCAGTTTTAACATCGATGCTCCAGTCCACCAGTCGGTTGGCCAGACGGACATTCAGCCCCTGCTTACCGATGGCAAGTGAAAGCTGCTGTTCGGGCACAATCGCCAGCGCCTGCCGTTTTGCACCATCCAGAACAATGACATCGTTCACCTCGGCGGGTGACAGAGCATTTTTGATAAAAGAGATGGGATCGGGATCGAATTTAAGAATATCTATCTTTTCACCCTCCAGCTCTCTGACGATGGCCTGGATTCTGACACCCTTGAGTCCGACACAGGCTCCTACCGGATCCACGTCATCCCTTGTTGAAGAGACGGCGATCTTAGTTCTGTAACCGGCTTCCCGTACAATCTTGTGTACCTCAATTGTATTGTCGTAGATTTCCGGAACTTCCAGTTCGAATATCCGTTTTACAAAATCGGAGTGGGTTCTGGAAAGGACGATCTGAAGTCCTGAAGGAGTTTTATTCACTTCAGAAATAAGAGCCTTGATCCTGTCACCCTGATTGTATTCTTCTCTGGGAGACTGGAATCTCTTGGGAAGGATCCCTTCGGTTCTACCCAGATCCACAAAGATATTGCCGTTTTTTTCTCTCTGATAGTATCCGATGATCATCTCACCGACTTTGTCTTTAAACTCGGAATAGAGAGTATCCTTCTGGATTTCTCTAAGATCCTGACGGGCTCTCTGTTTGGCAGACTGCACAGCCAGACGGTCAAATTCGGAAGGATCAATTTTGATCAGAATTTCATCGCCGATCTCACTGTCTTCATTTTCCTTAAGGGCCTCTTCGAGCACAATTTCGGAAACTGGATCATAATAATCATCCTCGTCAACAATCATCTTCTTTGCATAGATTGCAACGTTGCTGTTATCATCCGAAAATTGAACAACCGCATTATCGGAAGTTCCGAACTTCCGTTTATATGCTGCCATTAAAAAGTCCTCGATGGTACTGAGAACCAGCTCTTCTGTAATGCCTCTTTCCTGCTGTAGCTGACGTATTGATTCAGCAAAATCTGATGTCATAGCTTAACGGGCCTCCATTGTATAATCCAGTTTTCCTTTCCTGATGGAATCCAGAGAAAAGGATTTGTTTTCTTCGTTCACATTCAGAATCAGAGTCTTTCCGTCTGATTCTACAATCTTTCCGGAAATCCATTCATTTTGGTCTTCCACAAGAATCTTTACATATTTTCCGCTGAAAATTGCATATTCTCTTGTACCCTTTATCCTCCGGTCTATGCCGGGGGAAGTGATTTCAAGTGACATATCCCTTGATTCCACTATAAGATCAAGCCGGGGGCGGACAATTCTGTGCACATCTTCACAGACACTGAGAGAAACACCCTCGTCTTTAAAGATTACAAGTCGGATATTGTACACCTGCTTGACGATTGCCGCATTGGCCTCGACAAGAGCAATTCCCATGGTTTTTAATACAGGTTCCAGATCTTCAATAATTCTGGAGCTTATATCATTCAAGTAATTCCTGCCTCTTTGACATCCGAATAAACCCTGAAATAAAAAAAGTACAAAAAAAAGAGCCTTGTGGGGGCTCTTCTCATCGGATGCCATAAATTTTGTTTTAATATAACAATGTTCGGGAATAGTGTCAATATAAGGAAGATAAGATCCTGAGGGGAAAAGGATTATACCACTGAGCATAGTACCAGAGCTGTCAGTTTTCCTTTGTAATGCTGTTTCAGAATATGCGCCGCGCCCTGAATAGTCGCCCCGCTGGTATAGATGTCATCCAGGATGACAACGGATTCTACACCCCCCGGCAGTTGCCTGTTCCTCTTAAAACGGAGGGTTCCTTTCATATGCTTCAGCCTTTCTTCATGATTCAGAGTCTTCTGCTGCAGTCTGTCCCTCCGTTCCAGAACCCGGGCCGTATGGACACCGAAGTGTTTACTGAGGGTTCTGCACAGCAGATCGACCTGATCCCAGCCCTGCCTTCTTAATTTACCCTTTCGCGGGGGCACGGGAACAATCGTACTGTTTTCCAATCCTTCAGCCTTGAGAGCATCATAGAGCAATGCCGCAAAGAAAAACCGTAATCCGGGATGCTTCCCCTTCTTGAACAGTACCAGCAGCTCTTTCATGGTTGAGTTGAAGTAACTCAGTGATATCAGCCTGTCCACTGACTGAACAGACATGCAGAAGGGACATAAATCAGGCCGGGCCGTAACCAGTGGCTGGGAACAGCGGGCACAAAGGGTTCCCCCTTTTTTCATTGTTCTACGGATTTCCTGTGTACAGATGGGGCAGATTCCGCTTCTCCCGTCATCCGGAGCACCGCAGAGACAGCAGACTCTTCTTTCCAGGATGGATAGCCTATTCATACAGGTAGTGAGGAGGGAATTGCTCCTGCTGCTTTTATTTTTTAAGATTTTCCTGGAGAGAATTCAATACATTCAGAGCTTCCAGGGGTGTCATGCCGTTGATATTTACGGATCGGAGCTGATCAAGGACCATTTCATCGGGGCTGAAAAGATCATGCTGCTCCTGGAGAACCGCCGCTTCCGGAATATTCAAAGCCTCACCGCTGCCCTGTGTTTCCATGGAAGAAAGGATCTGCCTGGCTCTGTAAACCACTCGATCCGGCAGTCCTGCCAGAGAAGCCACATGGATTCCGTAGGAGTTTCCCGCAGGTCCTTCTTTAATTTTCTTCAGAAATACAATATCTTCACCTGTTTCCTGGACAGCAAGAGACAGATTCACCAGATTATCGTGAGCCAGTGCGGTCAGTTCATGATAATGGGTGGCAAACAGAGTCTTGGACTTCACTTCGTCCAGCAGATATTCTGCAATGCTCCAGGCTATGGATAAACCGTCATTGGTACTGGTTCCCCGGCCGATTTCGTCCATAATAACAAGGCTGCGGTCTCCCGCATTTCTCAGGATATGAGCCGTTTCATTCATTTCGACCAGAAAGGTGGATTCCCCTCTGGCCAGATTATCAGAGGCGCCCACACGGCAGAAAATTCTGTCTACCGTCCCCACCACTGCATTATCGGCGGGTACAAAGGAGCCCATTTGAGCCATAAGCACGATCAGAGCCGTCTGACGCAGATAGGTTGATTTACCAGCCATATTGGGACCTGTAATCAGGGCAAAAGATGATTCATCGGTTACCATGTCCAGACCGTTGGGAATGAACTCGCCCTGGGGCAGATGGGCTTCCACAACTGGATGCCGCCCCCCTTCAATCAGCAGGGATCTGTCATCCCGGATTTCAGGACGCACATATCCGCGAATGGTTGCCGTGTAGGCAAGCGAGGCATAACAGTCCAGCTCAGACAGTCGGGAACATATATCCTGAAGCAGAGTGATTTCCGGTTTCAGACTGTCTCTGATTTCAATGAACAGCTTTTTTTCCAGTTCAACGATTTTCTCAGAGGCGGAATTGATACTGCTCTCCAGTTCAGACAGTTTTTCTGTGGAGTAGCGCTCGGACCCCACAAGAGACTGACGCCGTATAAAGTGATCCGGCACCAGATCGCTCTGGGTTTTGGAAATTTCCAGAAAGTAACCGATGATCTTGTTGTATTTCAATTTGAGATTGGTGATCCCGGTCTCTTCCCGTATGGAATCCAGATAGTCATCCAGTACGGCTCTGCCGTTTTCCTTCAAATCCCGCAGCTCATCCAGCTCGGAATGATACCCTTCTCTGATCAATCGTCCTTCTGTTAGAAGTATGGAGGGTTCATCCATTATCGATTTGTCCAGAAGAGAGCTGATACGGTGGAGTTTATCCTGCACTTCAGGACTGGAAAGAGGCTCAAAGCCTTCAGCCGACTGCAGAATGCTTTCTATCTCGGCAATTCGATCCAGAGAGTTTTTCAGAGACAGCAGATCTTTGGCATGAGCCTTATCCAGTCCGATTCTGGCACTGAGGCGCTCAATATCCAGAATATGACTCAGTACATTCCGGATATCCGAAAGGAGGATCTGATTCCGGTAAAGGGAGCTTACAGAATCCAGACGCTCCACAATACTCCGGGAACTGCGTAGAGGATTCAGAAGCCACTGTCTCATTTTACGGGCGCCCATGGACGTTGATGTCTCATCCATTACCGACAGCAGGGTAAAGGAGGATGATCCGTCATCCATATTTCTCAAAAGTTCCAGATTTTTCTGGGTTGCATCATCCAGAGAGACATAAAGATCTTCTGTATATTTCCTGAGCCCTCCCAGATGAGTCAGATAGTGCCGGGCCGTATCTTTCAGGTAATCCAGTAAAACTCCGGCAGCAGCCAGAGAGGGATCATCAGACTGAAATCCGAAGGCCTTCAGGTTGGCAACCTTGAACTGATCGGTCAGCTGTCTGTAACTGCCGTCCACATCAAAGAGCCAGTCCGGTATTTTATTGAGAACCAGGCCGCTTTTTCCGGCAAGAGACCGGAAATAGGCATGATCCATAAGGGATTCCTGAATCAACACCTCCCTGGGGCCCAGACGGCTCAGCTCTTTACGGATAAACTCCTGGGGATGATCATCATCACAGGAGGCTGCACAAAACTCAGCAGTAGACAGATCCACATAGGACAAAGTCATGACTGTACCCACCTGGCCGATCGCGGCACGGTAGTTGTTGGAG
>JAQQAM010000194.1 GCA_028532905.1 Spirochaetales bacterium | reverse complement strand
GCTCCGCAGAGTGATTACTCTTGATCTGGAAATCGAGACAGACAGCAACCGGCGGAAGCTTCTTGAAAAAATGGCCGGATCTCTGAAGGCCTGTAAAACTGTAGCTCAGACCAAGAAATCACTTATGGAACTGGAAGGATTGTATCCGGCGGACTTTTTCTCCGATTCCTGGGCTCAGCTTGAGTTTGTCCAGAATCTTTACACCAAGTATCTCAAAGAGTCCGAGTCCATTAACGATTCAGCTCTGCTGATACAGGCAATGACGTTTGGTAATTACGGAAAAAAGAGTTATTTCGGTTCCTACTTCAGCAGAGATATTGTCTCCGGAAAAGATGAGCTCAGCGGTGATTTTTTTATGAACTCCTTTGATGCCACAACAGCAGAGGGTCAGCCCATAAAAAAAATACCCAAGGCTATTTACCCTGATCTGGTATCCATTGCCAAACAGCTGGAGAATCACTACAAAGAGATTCGCCAGATCAAATTTACTGTAGAAGACGGTAAGCTATGGGTTATTGATCAGCAGGAAGCTGAAGGAAAATCAACACAGGCGCATATCAGAACTCTTCTGGATCTGAATAAACAGAAAGTCGTCAGTGACGAGTACATTATCAATGATGTACAACCTGCACGTCTTGCGGAAATTCTCCATCCTGTTATCGACAGAAAAGCAGCTAAAGATGTAACCGGCATCAAGGGCGGAATCTCAGGATCCGTGGGAGCCGCTGTGGGTAGAGTCTTCTTCTCCACAGATGCTCTGATGAAGGAATACCGTATTGCGACACAGCGGGGTCTGGATTCGAATCTGATTCTGATTATGAAATCTACCTATGCTGAAGATGTTAAGGCCATTGAAGTTTGTCAGGGGGTAATGACCTGCGAAGGCGGTTACGCCTCTCATGCCCCTGTTGTTGCCAGAAGCCTCGGAAAAGTGGCCATGGTGAATCCCGATCTGAAGATTCTGAAAACCGGTGTGAAAATCGGAGATACAACCATCAAAGAGGGAGACTATCTGACCCTGGATGTTCCCTCCTATGACAAACCAACTATCTATTTTGATAAGATTCCTCTGATCAAACCCAGTATTGAAGAAAGCGGAATGCTGGAATATCTGGAGGTCGTTCAGAAGTATATCGGTGATTTCGATGTACATGCCAATGCGGATCAGCCCAAAGATGCCCAGCTGGCCAAAATGTTCAAGGCTGACGGTATAGGTCTGTGCCGGACAGAGCATATGTTTTTCGATGAAGAAAGAATCCCTCTGTTCCGATCTCTGATTATCACAGATGATATGAAAGACCGGTTTGCCATTCTTGAAAAACTGGGAAAGATGCAGACGTCCGATTTCTATAATCTGTTCAAGATTATGGAAGGACATCCGGTTACTATCCGTCTGCTGGATGCACCGCTCCATGAATTCCTCCCCCATACCAGGGAGAGTATGCAGGAGTTCATCAAGTTCTACAGAAAAAGCCATCCTAAAGTCACAGAAGCGGATATCAGACTGCGCTGTGATATGATGGGTGAAGTGAACCCCATGTTGGGACACAGAGGTATTCGTGTGGCCATTTCCAAGCCGGAAGTGTATGCCATGCAGATCCGTTCCATTTTTGAAGCCATGTATAAGCTCAAAGTGGAAGACAATATCGACTGTAACCCCGAGATTATGCTTCCTGTTGTCATGTCTCACCGTGAAGTGAAGACTGTCCGTTTCGGTAAAAGGATTGAGGGAACAGAGATCCTGGGTATCAGGGACATTGAAGAAGCTGTCCGTCAGAAGTACGATACCAAGGTTCCTCTTGAATACAAGGTGGGAACGATGATTGAGCTTCCCGGTGCAGCTCTGAATGCCGACAAGATCGCCCGGTACGCTGATTTCTTCAGTTTCGGTACCAATGACCTGACGCAGACAACAAACGGTATTTCAAGGGATGACTTCAATTCCTTCTTTACGGATTACAACGAGTACGACCTTCTGGAAAGAAATCCCTTCAAATATCTGAATGAACCTGTGAAGGAGCTTGTTTCCATAGCTGCCGAGCGGGGCAGAATGGTCAGACCCGATCTGAAGATGGGACTGTGCGGTGAGCATGGTGCGGAACCGGAAAATATTGAGTTCTGTATGCAGACAGGTCTCAATTATGTTTCCTGTTCTCCTTACGGCATCCCGATTGCCAAGCTGGCGGTTGCTCAGTTTAATCTGAAGAAATAGTTTTATAGAAATGTTAATGCATGCCCCTTTTGCCTGGATCAACCGGGTGGAAGGGGCTTTTTTTATCTGCTGTTAGGATTTTTGGAAATCTGTTCTCTCTGTTCAGGTTAAGGTTGAAATAGCTTCTCAATACCGCTGGAAAAGATCTTTAGTAATCAGAGTGCTGAAAAAAGGAGACTCTGCTGTCGTATTCTTCTTTGCGGATGGCCTTATAGCTGTCGGCCAGGTTGCGGCAGATCAGGAAGGGTTCCTCCTCTTCCAGAGCAGGGAAACGGGTCTGAAGGTAGACCAGCTGGTTCCAGCATTGTGTAAAACTCGTATTGGCGGATATTTTTTTAAAGTTCTGAAGCAGATGGGGTGTTATATAATCCTTGATGGAGTAAATCATATATTCTTCCATCAGGTCCCAGTGTCTGTTCAGTAGAGGATGATCGGGAATTTCGTTTTCATTCAGCTTTGCATACTGCAGGAAATTACCTGTAAAACGGAGGTAAAGATTCACCCTGTGCTGGTCATAATCATGACTGCAGAACTGATCCAGTTCCACTATTTTACCCAGAGCCTCTTCAAACAGTCTCAGAGATTCTCTATATCTGAAACGCCGGACCCCTTCATGTCTCAGTATTCGTTTCTCAAGGCCATACTCAAAAAAGATCTCTGATGCTTCAATGAAAATATTTGAAATATTAAGTATTTTTTTATAGAGACTAGGCGATATCGTGTTTTTGTATCTGTTATTTTCATGTTTTTTATGATTAAACTCTTGATTTGCTGATTTTGGCTGACTATTTATATCTTTTTTATATTGATTGGTCGGAATCTCTTGATTTATTTCGTTATTTGCTTCTAAATGACTACAACATGCTTCGTAAGCCAGGTTTATTTCGGTCATCTTATTATGTGACCATTCCTGGTTTTCAGGATTGGAGTCAGGATGGTATTTTTTTACCAGCTTCTTATAGGATTTTTGCAGATCTTCTCTTGAAAAACCACTTTTCAATTTGAAGATCATCATTGATCGTTGGATATCCGGCATGTCGGTTTATTATATTCGATTATCATTCCGGTGAAAACACGGGGTGAGGATATTTTATTTCCATTGTTTTCATTTTGATTCCTAATCAATATAATTAGGATCAATATTATCATATAAGACCATGGAGTCTTATTCAGATCGCTGATGTCCCCATGAGGCTGAAGCAGAACGGAGGAGGAGCAGATGAAGAAAGGGCGAACCTATGGAGCCAAGGCACTGGTCAAGACACTGGAAAAGCTTGGTGTAGAAGTCATCTTTGGTTATCCCGGCGGCGCCAATCTGCCTATTTATGAGGCCCTGGCAAGCAGTTCTATCAAACATGTACTTGCCAGACATGAGCAGGGTGCATCACACATGGCCGACGGCTATGCAAGGGCCAGCGGAAAGGTCGGTGTCTGTCTGGCAACAAGCGGACCCGGTGCGACAAACCTGGTAACAGGCATTGCCACAGCCTATATGGACTCTGTTCCCGTACTGGCCATCACCGGACAGGTACCGAGTTTTAACATTGGTACTGATGCTTTCCAGGAAGTGGATACCACAGGGATTACTATTCCCATAACAAAACATAATCTGCTGGTTCAGAATGTCAAAGAGATACCCAGCAGGGTGGAAGAGGCATTTCATATCTGTTCAACAGGTAGAAAAGGGCCTGTTCTCATCGATATACCGAAAGATATTCTTAATGAAGACTTTACTCTCCCGGATCCCAAAGAGATTATTCTGGAAGGGTACAA
>JAQQAM010000193.1 GCA_028532905.1 Spirochaetales bacterium | reverse complement strand
TGGACTCCGGAGGGGAGAACCTTTGCCTGATAATCGGCACTCTGATTTCTGAAAAGACCTTCAGAAGGAGCGGAGACAACCTGAACCTTCAGTCCTTTCTTGTCCCTTAGAAGAGCAGCTCCGCCCACAAGAGTGGACACTTCAGAACCGGAAGCCACCAGAACAACATCGGGTGTGCCGCCGGCTTCTTCCACAATATAGGCACCCTTTTCCGCATTGAACGCCTCAGCCGTTCTGTCGCCGGAAGCGGCGGGGAGCTCGGTAATATTCTGTCTGGACAGAATAAGAGCTGTGGGGGTGTCTTTATTTTCCAGAGCCATTTTCCAGGCTGCTGTTGTTTCCTGTGCATCCGCAGGACGGAGAACAAGGGTGGAGTTCTTATGTGAGTGGTTCTGAAGCTGTTCCATCAGTCTCAGCTGGGCTTCGTGCTCAACAGGCTGATGGGTGGGGCCGTCTTCCCCTACTCTGAAAGCGTCATGAGTCCACACAAAGATCACCTGCTGCTCCATAAGAGCGGCTGTTCTCAGTGCGGGTTTGATGTAATCGGAGAATACGAAGAAGGTACCGCAGGCGGGTATGACACCACCGTGGAGAGCCATACCGTTACAGATGGCGGCCATGGTCAGCTCGCAGACACCGGACTGGAGGAAGGCTCCGCCGAAATCGTCTTTAGTGATGGCTCTGGTCTTCTTCAGGAATCCGTCGGTCTTGTCGGAGTTGCTCAAGTCGGCTGAGGAGACAATCATGTTCTCAACACTTTCGGCCAGAACACCCAGAACAGCGGCAGAGGCGGCTCTTGTAGCGACACCGGACTTCTGCTCAATAGCTTTCCAATCGATGGCAGGGAGTTTTTTGCTGTAGAAGGCATCCAGCTTATCAGCCAGAGCAGGATTGGCTTTAGCCCATTCCGCCTGTTCAGCCTTTTTGACTGCTGCAGCCTCGGATTTGGCTTTGATAACACCATCCAGCCATGCCTGTACTTCAGGAAAAATGACAAAGGGGTTGTCCGCACTTCCGCCGAGGTTTTCAATCGTCTTCTCAAAAGAGGCTCCGGCAGCACTCAGGGGCTGACCATGGGTGGATGTTTTGCCTTCGAAGTTTTCCCCTTCTGCGGTGACCGCACCCTTACCCATAATGGTTTTACCAATAATCAGAACCGGCTTATCCCCGGGTTTGTTGGCTTCTGTCAGAGCATCTCTGATAGCGTCGGCATCGTTGCCGTCAATGGTCAGAACCTTCCAGCCCCAGGCTTTGTACTTGGCGGCTGTATCTTCACAGGTGACTTCACTGACAGTGGTGGACAACTGAATATCATTGGCATCATAGAACATGATCAGATTATTGAGACCGAGGGTACCGGCAATACGGCCTGATCCCTGGGAGATCTCCTCCTGAACACCGCCGTCCGAGATATAGGCATAGATTTTATGACTCATCCAGTCACCGAATTTTTCAGTCAGAAATTTTTCTGCAATCGCTGCACCAACGGCAAAAGTGTGCCCCTGTCCCAGAGGACCGGATGTGTTTTCAACACCTCTTTCAAAATCCACCTCGGGGTGTCCGGGAGTGGGAGAACCCCACTGTCTGAAATTGGAAAGCTCTTCCATGCTGTAGTGGCCGTAGAAGGAGAGAATGGAATAGAGCATGGGGCTCATATGACCGGGATCGAGGAAAAATCTGTCTCTGTTGATCCACTGACCATCACCGGGATCAAAATTCATAAACTCTGAAAACAGAACATTGACGAAATCGGCTCCACCCATAGCTCCGCCGGGGTGTCCGGATTTGGCTTTTTCCACCATGGCGGCGGAAAGGATACGGATATTGTCCGATCCCTTGTTGATAACTTCGTTACTCACGTGTCTTCCTTTTGCTGTGACGGCTTCAAGGGGTTATTGAAGGTCACTTCTTGTTTATTTTTTCCCATTAATTGATACAGTTAAACAGGATATTACCACTTTACGGCGTCTTCGGGAAGCGCCGAAAGATCTTCGGCGAACCAGTCAGCGCCCTTCAGTTCATCTTTGCTGAAGCTTGTTGTCAGCGCCAGACAACGGGCTCCGGCTGCTCTGGCAGCCTCCACTCCATTGACCGCATCTTCCACAACCAGGCAGTTTTTTATATCAACACCCAGCTGACGGGCCGCTTCCAGGTAGATGTCGGGATGGGGCTTTTTATGTTCCACATCCAGACCATTAACGCAGGCATTAAAATGATCCAGAGGCAGGCCGATCTCATACATGGTATAGACCATTTTGACATGATCCGCACTGGTAGCCAGAGCACATTTCCAGCCCTCCCTGTGACAGCGTTTTACAAAGGAAACAGCTCCGGGAAGAGCCTTGAGGCGTCCCTTTATAATGTCACCGTAAATGGCATAGGTCCGGGCTTTGGCATCATCCATGCTGCCCAGGTCAAAATGGTAAGCCTCTGCCACACCGCCCAGATAGCGGTTTTCACCGGCTCCCACAAAAGGGAGGAAATCTTCAGGCTTTACGGTCAGCCCCTTTTCTTCAAACATTTTCATGGCGGCCTCGCAGATAAACTCCTCCGAGTCTGCCAGCACACCGTCCATATCAAATAAAACAGCTTTAATCATATTGTCCTTTTCATTTTATCCTGTCCATCCGCCGGAGTGACAGAAAGGGCCGTCGACTTTCACTGAGTCCTTCAGTTCACGGGCCTGGGTGTATACTCCACAATATCCTGTGTCTTCCGCAGCAAATCCCTTCCTTCCTGAATGGAGGCAATTTCTCCTGAAGCAAGAATCTGAATCATGATATTTCCCAGAGCAGTTGCTTCCCCGGGCCCTGCCAGAACGGTCCGTCCTGAAATCTCGGCTGTCAGTTCACAGAGAAGAGAATCCCGGCAGCCGCCGCCGACGATATGTAGCTCATCAAAGGTCTTGGAGGTGATATCTTCCAGAGCATCGATTGTGGCCGCATAGGTTTCCGCCAGTCCCTGAAAAATACCTCTCACAAACTCCCCAATGGATGAGGGTGCTTCCCAGCCGTTTTTCTCACAGAACTTGGCAATCCGCTCGGGCATGGGGTCGTCAATGGAGGAGGGAGCGAAGAAACTCTGGTCAGTAGGGTCCAGATGCCACTGAACAGGACCGTTGGCCCTGGCCATGGAGGACAATTCGTCCCAGTTATAAACCTGTTCATTTTCATCCCACCAGCGTTTGGATTCCTGAAGAATCCACATGCCCATTATGTTCTTCAACAACCGGGTGGTGCCGCTGACGGTCCCCTCATTGGTCAGGTCATAGCTGAAAGTCTTTTCGTTGATAACAGGTGTATCCGATTCAACCCCCAGGAGGGACCAGGTACCGGAACTGAGAAACAGATTGTCCCTGCCCGCTTCCACAGGAACCGCGGCCACCGCAGAAGCGGTATCATGAGCCCCAACGGCAACAACCTGTATGGATTCAGGAGCATTCAGCTCATCGGCAATGTGGGGAAGCAGAGTGCCCACCACAGTTCCTGAAGGAACAATCTCACAGAATAGATCTGCAGGGATTCCCAGTCTCTCCATAAGCTCTCTGTCCCAGTCTCCCCTATGAGGGTTCATGAGCTGAGTCGTAGAGGCATGGGTGAACTCATTTTTCATCTCTCCGGTCAGCCAGTAGTTCAGAAGATCGGGTATAGACAGATAATGCTTTGCCGCCGCCATGACTTCGGGAGAATCCCGTTTCATCGCCCACAGCTGGTAAATCGTATTGAACTGGTTAAACTGAAGACCTGTCCTGTCATACAGTTCCTTCTTCGGGATGACCTTAAACACCTCATCCATGGCGGAGTCGGTCCGGCTGTCTCTGTACATGTAGGGATTGCCGATAAGGGCGCCGTTTTTATCCAGCAGACCATGGTCGACCCCCCAGGTATCGATGCCGATACTGACAATTTCACCGGGGTAGAGCTTTACAGCCTCTTTAATTCCCTTTTTGATTTCATTGAAAATGGCGAGGATATCCCAGTAAACACTGTCTCCCAGACGAATATTCCAGGTTGGGAACCGGTTGGTGACTTCAAAGCCTTCCAGATTTCCGACAATCACCCGTCCATTTGATGCACCCAGATCTACAGCAATATATTTCTTCACAGGATATCCTCTCTTTTTAAAATCTTTCTGCGGTTTAAACAGAAGAATCCCGGAGTACCCCCCGGGATCATAATTATAGTCTCAGATTAAATAGCTTCAGCCTTGCTCAGCAGATATTTTTCCGCTTCCACATTCCACAAACCGTTATGCTTCTTCACCAGCTTGTCCAGCTCGGCAAAGAAGGGATCTGTTTTTCCCTTCTCTTCGAAATCAGCAATGGCGGTGAGGGGCATTTTCTTATGATTATAGATCAGTTTCTTTCCCCCGGGAATCTTGGGCAGATTCATTGTTGTATCCACAACCGCATCCAGACCACCGATATGGGTAATCATGGCAGAGGGGTTCAGACGTCCGTCTCCCATCATCTCCAGGGACTCTTTCATATCGTCTGTGTTACCGCCGCTGGTTCCCACAATGTGGTGGAAGGCATAGTGAACATTATAGAAGTTCAGCTCCGCTTTGAACTCTGTATCAGAAGGACCGGCAAAAAAGTTCAGACAGCCGTCTTTGGTCAGGATCTTGTCTCCCTGTTCAATAAGAGGACGGACAGGAGCCATAACCAGAACATCATCAAAACCCTTATCTCCGGTTTCTGCCATCAGGTCGGCAACAGGATCAGCACTGTCTTTCGTATTTTTATAGACAAGTTTAACACCGTTCTTTGCCGCTTCCTCTACAGTGTAAATGGAAGCTGCTCTCTCCAGACGGGCATCATCAATATCGGTAACCACAAGGAGACCCGGTTTTACAGGAGCATGGATGGCATAGTCAATGGCACCCAGACCCATAGGTCCGACACCGGCTATGATAGCCAGATTCCCCCCTTCCCGGATGCCCATGTCGTGGATATAAGTTCCCTGGGGAATATGGTACATGGCATGGTAGGTTCCCACAATACAGGAGACAGGCTCACTGAGAGACCCCATGAAATACGCGTCTCCCTCATAGGGAAGAAGACAGTTCATTTCCATAACCTCGTTGGGGATGATAACATTGGTGGCATCACCGCCGATATACTGAAAAGAATATCCCGGAGCATCCAATGAGCCCTTGTAGTTCAGAGCCGGCTGAATGGAAAACTTCTGTCCCGCCTTAAACTGATCCGCCCATTTGGACCCCACTTCCAGAATCTCACCACAGAACTCATGCCCGATAATAATGGGATTTTCAGCCACATCATCGGGAACTCTCTTGTGATCCGGCCCCTGAGAAGTCGCCTTATAAGAAGACATACAGATACTGTCGGAAATAACAGTCGCCAGAATCTCATCATCCTTAATCGCCGGAAGTTCAAACTCCTCCAGCCTCAAATCATTCTTACCATATAATCGAACCGCTTTCGTTTTCATAAAAAATCTCCTATTAAGTTCCAGGGCAAAGCCAAAGGCCAGCCCAAATTCAAGGGACAAGCAAAGCAATGTCCCCCCTATCCAGGGACGAGCGAAGCAATGTCCCCCCCATCCAAGGACCGCCGAAGGCCAGTCCCCCATCCAAGGACGAGCGAAGCAATGTCCCCCATCCAGGGACCGCCGAAGGCCAGTCCCCCATCCAAGGACGAGCGAAGCAATGTCCCCCATCCCCTGTAAGTTTCAATTGATGAGATTGGGAGCAGATGCAAGGCGCCGGCCGCCGAAGCGTATTTTTATACGCGAGGGGGACGGCAACGCAGCAGATGCCCCAATATCATCAATTGAGCATGATCTGGCCGCCGGTTACGGGCACCGCCTGCCCAGTCTCATACTTCTGATCAACAATATAATAGATGGCTTTCACCACATCCTTTGTTTCGCAGCCCCTTTTCATGGGCACTTTATCCTCATAGAACTTCCGGACATCCGCCAGTGTTTTGGCACCGGGAACTTTTCCGGTATTCAGATACTGAACAAAAAGACCTCTGTCGGGATCGGACCAGAGGGGGCCGTCCAGAAAATTACCGGGACAGATGGAATTGACTTTGATGTTGTCGGTCACCAGTTCCAGAGCAAAACTCTGGGTGAGTCCCAGACTGCCGAACTTGGCTCCCGCATAGGCGCCGTTTTTATTGGAGCCTTCCAGTCCGGATTTGGAGCTGATGCCGATGATATCGGTAAAATACTCTCCGGAAGGGGCGTTCTGAACAGCCATAAGACGGGAGGCAAATTTGGTACAGATAAAGAAACCGGTGTAATCCACATCGGTGACGAACTGAAAATCCTTCAGAGCCATTTCCTTTACACTGCCGGCCTTGAGAACACCCGCGTTGCTGATAAAGATATCCACCCCGCCGGCTGTTTGTGCCGCTGCATCGAGCATGGCTTCAACCGATTCTTCATTGGTGACATTCACTTCCAGAGCAAAGGCTCTTGTACTGCCCTGTTCCCTGTTCAGGTTTTCCGCCAGTGCTGCGGCTCCCTTAATATTCATATCTGCAATAAAGACATAAGCTCCCGAGGCAATCAGCTCACGGACCATCCCTTCGCCGAATCCCTGGGCACCGCCTGTGACAAGGGCCACCTTATCGGCAACAGCCGGAACTGTCCTGCCCTCTCTGCTCTGAATCTCTGGAACCTTACCGTTGAAAAGGGCCTGGCCTTCATCCCAGGAATCGGCAACAACAAAGGTGCCCCCGTCCTCCGGAATCACGAGACTCTGTCCGGACCACTCCTTCCGGAGCAGTTCAATAATCTGCTGTTCTTCTTCAGGAAGAGAAGCAAGCTTCAGAACATCCCCGGAAGCTGTATAGGTTTCCGGAAACCATGTAACAATCTTCCCTTTTTCCCCGTCAAAGCTGAGTCCTCTCAGACAGGCTGCCGCGATACTGATTTTATTCACATTCCTCTCCAATATTCATGTAAAGGCTTCGATAAACAGCCGCCGAATCATCGGTAATTCGGGATCATCTGCATAAAACCTTTCTTTTTTCTATCCAATAGCTTTCGTTATGCCTTCGATTATATTTCAGAATACTTATTAAATCAATTGATAAATGGGCTTTTCTGTAAGATTCAGTCAATAAAAAAGCTTTTATTGACATACATACACTTTCTGTTAATATGTCAATAAAAACCAAATCAGGAGCCTTTCGAATGAGAACTGTTATCAACATGCTTTCAGAAGCAGCCGTAACCTTCCGTAATGATCCTTATGTCGTACAGAAAGAGGACAGCGGATGGATTCCCAAAACATTTAAAGATGTGGATAAGGAATCAGATCTCTTTGCCAGAGCCCTGATTGCCAGAGGAATAAAAAAAGAGGATAAAGCCGCCATACTCTCAGAAGGAAGGCGCAACTGGGTCATCTCTGAATTCGGGATTCTCAAAGCCCAGTGTATTGCGGTTCCCCTTTCCATCAAACTTCTGGAAGAGGAGATTCCCTTCCGCCTGAATCACTCGGAATCGGCTGTTGTTGTGGTGTCTGAAAATTCTCTGGACAAGATTCTGAATATTCACAGCTCTCTGGACAGAAAACCACTGGTTATTGTTCTGAGTAACTTCAACGGCGATGTTCTGGAAAGAGCCGAAAAGGCCGGGTTGCAAGAAGGAAAGGATGTGATCCTTTACAGAGATTTTATACTGGAGGGAGAAACCAGCGGGGAAAGCACTGTCACCGAACTGGACAAACGGGTTAAAGACATCAAAGAGGATGATGTTGTTACCATCAGCTATACCTCTGGAACAACCGGAAACCCCAAAGGGATCATGCTCACCCACCTGAACTACTACGCCAACAGTGCGGATGCTGTTCAATCCTTCTATATCCCCGAAAGGGAAAAGACTCTGATCATCCTGCCTCTGGATCACTCTTTTGCCCACACCGTTGGAATCTATGTGGGACTCAGAAGAGGACTGGCCCTCCACTTTGTGGATGCCCGGGGAGGAGGAATGGCCATACTGCGGAACATCCCGGGAAACCTTGTGGAAACAAAGCCCTACTTCCTTTTGACCGTACCTGCTCTGTCTGGAAATTTTATGAAAAAGATCCAGGCCGGGGTGGCTGCAAAGGGCAGCTTCATCAACGGTATTTTTACCCGGGGGGTTACAGCCGGTATAAAAATCCACAGAGACGGATTCCGGAAAGCCTCCTTTGCAGTCCGCCTGCGCTACGGTTTTGACTATTTTCTGGCCAGAAAGCTTGTATTCCCCAAGGTTCTGAGTATCTTCGGGGGAGATCTTCAGTTCTGTGTTGGCGGAGGAGCCCTCCTTGAAGTCTCCCAGCAGGAGTTCTTTAACGCCATAGGCGCTCCCATCTACCAGGGATACGGTCTGACCGAAGCGACTCCTGTTATCTGTTCCAACACACCAGCCCGACACAAGTTCGGAACATCCGGTGTAGTTCTTCCCTCCATCGAAACCAGAATCATGAAAGACGATGAGGCAGAAGCAGCCCCCGGCGTTCCCGGTGAACTGGTCATCAGGGGAGAGAATGTAATGAAAGGCTACTATAAGAATGTGGAAGCCAGCAGTGAAGTACTCAGAGACGGCTGGCTGTGGACCGGCGACCTGGGCTATTTTGACGAGGATGACTTTCTTGTGATAACCGGACGAGCCAAGGCCCTTCTGATTGCGGCAGACGGAGAAAAATACTCTCCCGAGACCATTGAGGAAGCGGTGATTAACAACTGCCCCTACATCAATCAGATCATGGCCTACAACGAGCAGCAGAAATTCACATCCGCCTTGATCACACTCAACGAGGATGAAGTGAAGAAAGCTCTGAAATCGGGAAAAGCCTCTACTGCAGAAGAACTCCTTACTTTGATCAAAGATTCTTTCTACAGCTTTAAGGATAAATCGTCCATTCCCCCCCAGTGGATTCCCGGAACCTTTGCCATTATAGAAGAACCCTTCAGCGAAAAGGATCAGCTGATCAACTCCACCATGAAACTGGTCCGCTATAAGGTCCGGGACTTCTACATGGACAGAATCAATTCTATATACGAAGGAGCCGGATCTGATATAATGAATGAAGATAATATCAGAGTCCTGAAGAGTCTTTTTGATCTGAAGGATTAAGGAGAATCCTTGAACACAGAAGAGATCGTCACAGCCTACCGGGAATTACTGGAGGAAGTCAGCACAGAAGCGGACAGACTGGGAGACCTTTATAAAGTACATATGGTCTGCCGTAAGGGCTGTTCGGATTGCTGCAGTGACATATCTCTTCTGCCACTGGAATGGTTTGCCCTGAATGAGGCGCACAAACAGAAGCCCTCCCCGAATACACCGGAACAGGCAGCCATGCAGCCTGCCGACAGATCGGATGACAGGACTGTCGAAGCAGCTGCAGGAAAATGTCCCCTTCTTCATGAAGACAGCTGCACCCTCTACCCCTTCCGTCCCCTGATCTGCCGGACCCACGGTCTCCCCCTCCTCTACCTGATTGAAGAGTATGACTCAAAGGGGCAAAGGACGGGAACAGAAGAACCGGAATGGCAGATCAGCTGGTGTGATCTTAACTTCACAGAGGTTACAGAAGACAATATGGAAGAGATTTTCGATCCCGAGGACGTTCTGAATATGGAGGAATGGAATACCCGGCTCAAGGAACTGAACCGGGCTTTTCTGGATACTCCGGAGGGACGGGATTTTAACGGGGAGAACCGGATTCCTATAGCTGAAATTCTATCCTAGGAAAAATCCGCCAGATCCCTGATACTATCCGGATTCCTCCGGTCCATTTTCTCACCCCACCGGGCATAACGGCTGATCCTTTCATCCAGACTCAAGGAAGACAGCGGATTTTCAGGATGAAACAGGCTCCACTGAGGATTCAATGCCGCCAGCTTTTCATGGGCGATAAGAGCCCAGGTGGCGCCGATGAGATGGGAAAACTCAGGCATCATAATTTCAGGACAGTTGAAGCTCTGCCGGGATGAATTGATATCCACACCGCTGATTTCCATAAGCTCATACCGGCTGCAGAGTTTCTGCAGTCTGGTGAGTTGTTCCACAGTATTGCGGGGAGGCATATAGGTAATGGCCCGGAATCCGATTTTCTTCAGCTCGGGAACAAGGTCATCCAGAAAGTCATCTTCGAACTTCTCCGCTTTCTTATCACCTGTGGGGCTTTCTCCTACATCTCCCAGATAGGCATAGCTGGGAATCCCTCCGATTTTATCTGCAAATCTCACAACATCATGTACGGAAATACACTCCTCTTCATCGGGCTGAATAAAGAAGCGGGGAAGAAAGTTACCCTTTAAGAGTCCCAGAAGATCATAAAGGTAATGGGGATTATTCTCATCAGACAGAAATTCCAGGGCTTTGCCTTTCAACTCAAGGCCCATGGTCTCTTTCAGAAAGGAGATCAGAGCTGAGCCTTTGCCGAACTTAGCGACCAGAGCCGTTGAAAGGCCGAACAGAATATGACGCTCTGTGATGCTTCCACCGTTTTTCCATTCCGACAGTGAGGCAATGTCCTTCTCAAAATCCAGGGGCTCCAGACCAAAGGGTGCTATCAGCTTATTCAGTTTTTCAGTCTGTTTTCTGTTTCTCTCATTTCTCTTATCCTGAAGAGGTTTCAGAAAGGCTTCGGCTTCGGCAATTCCCGACTCGGGAACACCGTGAACAGTCATATAGACAATATTTTTGGAATCAGGATTGTTCAGCTTTCTTCCTTCCATGGCAGTACCGGAAAAATTAACCCGCAGTTCAAAGCCGACCGTTGTGGCCATTCCCATAATTTTACCGGCATCCAGGGTTTCCCGGGCAGCGGAAATGCTGTCATGGTCCATACTGCCCACAGCTTTCAGGCCGGCAGCTCTGGCAAACCAGACTGTGGCGGCAGGAGAATAGGGACTGAATGAATAGGATGTATGTACATGGTTGTTGACTTCTTCACTCTCTCCGGGAAGGGTGGAAACAAGATTTTTATCCTCCGAAAAGGATTCAAGAAGCTCCAGACGCTTCACTTTATTTCCCGAATTTAGTTGTTCCAGTATATTCTGACTGTCCATTTTTACCTTTTCCTTTCGTTAAACATTCATAACTGTTTCGTTTTACAGTTTATACTATTTCATAAATAAGATTTTAACAAGATCCGGTTCACAGGATGTTCATAAATAAACCATCCTTCTACCTCTGTTTTTCCTTTATATTCGGTGTATACTTTAGCCGTTCTGATAAATAGAACCGGCGGCAGCACCAGTATTTTTGAAACCAGTCCGGGACAGGGGCGTTTTAAAACAATAGGGAAGCTAAAAAAAAAAGGAGCTTCAGAAACTCCGGAATTAACTGAGACCCCTTTTAGGAGCTGCACCGGATTTTTTGTAATGAGGCCCTTAGGATTATTTAATAAAAACGCCAAAGCCGTATACCGGCTTTGGTAGAATGTAAGGCCCTTAGGACTAATTAAAAAAACCGCCAGAGCCGTAAACCGGCTCCGGTAGAATTTGAGGAGTTAAAAAATGTCACTGAAACTGAAGAAGCTGCTGTACCCCGCAGCTTTTCTGGTACTGATGATTCTCCCCATGTCCTGTGCATCTGCACCGGAACCTGTGGTGGAAGAAGAAACACAAACTGAAACTGCGGCAGAACCGGAGAGTCCCACTGCAAGTGCAGAGACGGCAGCTACCGCCCGGGCTGAAGCCCTTGAAGCGAGACGCCAGGCTGTCGAAGCCAAAGCACCTGTAGCGGCAAAAGACGCTTTTCTGGCAGGAGAAGAGGATATAGCTTCTGCTGAATCCTACGAAGCCGCCGCAAACTATGACTCAGCTGTCAAAGACTACAATAGAGCAGCCAAATCATTTCTGGATGCAGCAGAGACTGCGGAAAAGAAAAAGCAGGAAGCCCTAGCTGCCATGCAGGCTGCCGATGAGGCTATTGCCAATGTAGAAAAGAATGCTGAAGATGCTGTAAAAGAAGCGGAAGGAGAAGAGCAGTAATGAACTATAAAAAAATACTTCTCCTTTTCACACTGATGGTACTGGGATCAGCCCTGTTTGCCCAGAATCTGAGAGATAACCCTGACTACAGAAAATCTGTTGAACTGAAACTGCAGAGTGAAAAAGCCTTTGACCAAGGCGATTATACAGAAGCCAAGCGCCTGGCCGAAGAATCACAGAAACATGCCGCCCTCTCTGATGAGTGGATCGCCATGATGCTGAAACGCTACAGAGCCAACAGCGCCCTCACAAGATTTGAAAAGAGCCTGAACTCTGCAACCAATATCAACGGAGCAGTCAATTTCCCCGAGGAATATGCAGAAGGGAAAGCTCTTTATGAGCAGGCTTATCAGGAATTCAGAGCCGAGACTTATGAAGAAAGCTATGAAACATCGCTGAAGGGTATCGAAGTCCTTTCTGCCATTGTTTATATTCCTCCTCAGAGAACAGGGGCTCTTCCCTCACGCTATGTTGTCCGGGATCTGCCCGCAGGAGAAGAAGACTGCCTGTGGAAAATCGCAGGATATGAGTTTATATACTCAGATCCCTACAAATGGAAAGATCTGTATGAAGCCAACAAGGCAAAACTGACGGATGAAGACAACCCGGATCTGATACATCCCGGTCTCATCCTGGAGATTCCCGCACAGCCGGGAGAAGAAAGATCAGGAACCTGGGATCAGGGAACAATCCGATAAGCAGACTTATTCATTCTTCAAGAGGCCTCCGGGCCTCTTTTTTTTTCGATAACAACTCCAGATCAAAACCTTTTCTGTGAGGAAAAAATATTTATGCATTTTCTTCTATATAAATCGTTATATATTTATTGATTTGAAATAAATCATGAGGTAAAATATAATAATTAACTGAATGAGCAAAATCATTCATAAACGGTATACAAAGCTGCCGGCGAGCAGTTTTGAAGGAGAAAAAAAATGAAAAAAGGTCTAGTTCTTTTTTTGATGATTCTGGTCGTAGGAACAGTTTCTGTTTTTGCAGAAAAACCTGCAGACGGTGTATATTTTGCACAGGAAACAGAGTTTCCCAAATCAGGATGGAAATATAATGTGACCCTCGTTGTCAAAAGAGGTAAGATCAAAGAGGTTGTTTGGGACGGTTCCAATATCAATGCCGGTATGGCTAAAGATGCGGTATCCAGAGCCGGAAAGTACGGAATGGAAGCCAATGGCGGCGCCATGGCTCCCTGGTGGAAACAGGCTGAGGCTGTTGAAAAGGCTCTGATCAAAGCTCAGGACATCAATGCCATTACCCTGTCCGATGATGCTGGTCATACAGATGCTGTATCCGGTGCAACCATCAAAGTCGGAAATTTCGTTGATCTGGTTAAAGAAGCCCTGGCTGCCGGTCCTGTGGGATACGGTCCCTACAAAGATGGAACTTACAGAGCAGAAGCCGATGAGTTCGGTAACGGCTGGAAATACTTTGTAGATGTGACCGTAACATCCGGTTACATTGTTTCTGTCAGCTGGGATGCTATGCCCGAAAAAGGCGGAAAGAACAAGAAGCAGACTTCCATCGACGGTGAATACGGAATGGTTGAAAAAGGCGGAGCCATGGCTCCCTGGTTCGAGCAGGCCCGTGCTGTTGAAAAACAGATTATCATGACCCAGGATGTATCCAAGGTGGATTCCATCTCCGGTGCTTCTGTAGGACTTGATCCCTTTTACACACTGCTGAACAAAGCTCTGTCCGGCGCAAAACGCTAATTTTTTCTTAATCAGATAATAAGGGGCACCCTTCGGGGTGCCTTTTTTTATGGTGCAGAGCCCCTCTTTTCACAGTCCAGCTGAAAATCAATCAGCCTTTGAAAGACATCCATCATTCCTGATGTCCGGACTTCCGGATTGATCAGGCCGGCATCCTGCATCTCCCGGATCTGGAAACAGGTAGATTCTATGGTGGAGAGGCAGTGCGCATCGGGCTGTGTCTTGAACTCATACCGGGAGCGGTAGGGTTTCTGGAATGAAAGACGGGGGAGGGTCTGGAGACTGGGAGTATGATGTACCATTTTCCGGGCCATTACCCAGGTGGCATCCACCAGAAAAACCAGAAGAGTCTTCCCGTCTCCGGATGTGATGTAGGAAGGAGAATCCGCAAACTGTGCCGCGGTCAGGGAGTCTGTACCGGGATACAGAATCACAGGATAAAACGCATCCGACTCCAGCAGTTCTCTATAACGGTTGTTTTTGTCAAAGCTCTTCCCGATGATGATTTCGGCATTATCAAGACAGAGGGCGGTAAGGCGGCCGGTTCCCGTCTTCTGACGTTTGGCTTCCCAGGGATGCATCAGGATAACAAACTTAACCCCCGGATCGACGGGTACAATATCTTTGCAGAGGCAGTATTCGGCAGGACGGAAACAATTCAGGCAGCGGCGGGACATTCTACTGCCAGAGGGCTCTGGTCGCCTGCAGATGACGGCGCATAGCCTGCTCGGCAGCTGGAACATCATGGCTCAGTATGCAGTTCAGGATTTCCTGATGCTCCTGAAGGGAGTCCTCCCGGGATCGTAAGAGCTTCTGATTGGTCTTTTTCTGCTGCACATAAAGGAAGATCCTGATATTCCGGAGGGTCCGTTCCAGCACCAGATTCTGACTGATTTCTGCAATATTCATATGGAACAGAAAATCCGCATCCGTATAGAGATTCATATCTCCTTCTACCAAAGCACTCTCCAGCAGGGCAGCATGTTTTCTTAAGGTTTTGGAGCCTTCATCTCCGATCTTCAGGGCCGCCAGGCCGGCACAGTGACTTTCGATGAGAATGCGGGTCTCAAACATCTCCTGAAAGATGGTTTCACTGTGGTTCAGATAGATTCCCCGGCCGTGGTGCATGGTCAGAATACCCACCGACTCCATGGACTTGAGGATTTCCCTGATGGTCACAATGGAGACATTGAACTGTTCGGCAAAGACTGAAGCCGGCGGCAGCTTGCCGTCCTCATCCCTGGGTGATTCAAAAAGGAGGTAGGACAGCAGTTCCTGTGAGATCAGATCTTTCTGTTTGAACAGATTACGGGGCATGACCTCAATGTATAACATTTAACCCTTTATCACAATTCCATAGGGGCCGTCGCTCATCCAGGCAATCCGGATCTCTTTTTTTCCGGAGGCTTTGAGTTTTTCGACGACCCTGGCAAGGGCACTCTCCAGAAAGAGAGTGATGTTTTCATCTCTGTTCTTATAGCGGTCCGCGTCAGGAAGCCAGTCGTTTCCGTTCTCACCGGGAAGAATGGCATAGTCATCAGCCGAAACCTGAGGTCCGTAGTAGATGAAATGATCCTGTGGAATCACACTGAACAGCTTGGACCACATCTGCACCTGCCACTGATCGGGAACAAACTCCCATTCCGCAGAGCGGAGCAGGCGGATGAACTCATCACTGCTCTTCCCTTTTAAATAGGGCAGAACCTTTCTGTAGGTATCCTTTCCCACAGGGTCGCTGTCGATACAGTCGGCTCCAATGATCAGATAACTCTCAGGCCCCAGAAGAGGCATGGCTGCGGTTCCGGTCTTGGCCGCCTGATAATGGTTTTTACCTACAAAACCGGCATGGGTCACCACAACATCATAGGTTCCGGCAGCCTCAATCCCCACACTCTCTTTGACCTTTTCAAAGGCCGCTTCATGAGCCTTGATCATATCCCCGGCGAAGAACCCGGTTACATCATAATCATCATTTAAAGTGACATTGAAGATAAAATCCGAACCGATGGAGGAAGCCACATCCAGAGCTTCTTCATGGCAGGGGTTATCTTTGAGTATAAGATCGGTGGAGCGCTCATTGTCCAGATTCTCCACTCCATGAAAGATAAAAGTGGAATCCTCCCCGATTAGGCCGGGGCAGATGGATTTCCGTCCTCCTGATACACCGGCCATAAAATGACTTTCCACCAGACCCGTCAGGATTTTAATGTGGGCATCGCAATAAATGCGGTTAATCTCGATCTTTGTTCCTGTTTTGGAGTACCCCAGGAATTTCAGATTCTCCGTATCCAGACAGTCATGATTGATCACCTTCACTCCCAGATTGAATACCTCGGGATCAATCATATCCCGGAATACATCATCCGAAAGGGGGACATGGGTTCCGTTGGCACAGAGAACGGTTATCTTATCTGTACTGACCCCTTCTGCCATGAGTCCCTGAATCAGGGGGAGGAGAATCCCCTGCTCCCCTTTCAGGGGGACAGGGCGGGTGTTATCGGATATAACTATGACAGCTTCTCCTTCGGGATCTTCGGCCACTTTCTTTTTGATAATGGAAGAGAAGCTGCCACATCCTATGGGATTTTCAAGACTTTCCCGGATGGCATCCTTCGGATGGGGAACTTTCTCTGCTCCCTTCATCCTGAGAATGTCTGTATTGTCAGGGAGATTTACTTCAAATCGTTTATCTCCCAGTTCAAAAGAAGTTGTCATAGTTTCTATCGTCCTTTTACTTGTATTTACAGGTTCTTGATAACAGCAAGATCACCGGATTTGGCAGCCTGGAGAATGGGTCCCATATACTCATCAATCAGATCTGCATTGAGGGGAACAGGCATATTCTGAAGCTTCATCTTCAGCTGGGGATTCTTGGCCGCAGTGAGGGCTCTTTCGATGTGGGCATCGGAAAAACCATCTACTTCACCCAGAGTGAGGGGGAAGTTAATGGCTTTTGCCAGAGCGAACATGGCCTGGGCAGCAGCATTTCCGAGCTCACGACCGGAAAGGTCTTCAAAGCTGGCTGAAGAGTATCCGTATTTCTTGAAGATGTTTCCAACAACTCTCAGCTCTTTTTCTACTGCGGGAGCAAAGAATACTGAGTAGTAGGGGTTCATGATGGCACAGGCTCTTCCGTGGGACAGAACGTCAACCAGTGAGAAGCTGGTCAGGTGACCGCCGTTTGTACCGCCTACCATAATGGCGTATCCTCCCATATCTGTAGCCAGACAGAGGGCATCCCGGGCAGCAGTATCCCCCGGGTTGGCAATAACCTTGGGCAGGTACTCAACAACCAGAGAGATTCCGGCTTCGGCAATTTCCTGACAGGTATCATAACTGTCCGTTCCCACAGCGCTGTAGTACACTTCCAGACAGTGGGCAATACCGTCCAGACCGCCGTCCATGGTAACTCCCAGGGGCAGACCGTAGGTCACTTCATAGTCGAAAACAGGGTGTGAAGGAACAATGGCAGGGTCAACAATCAGTTTTTTCTGACCAGTTTTCACATCGGTAATATTGGAGTATTTTGTCAGGTGTGCACCGGAAGAGGCTACTGTTTCAATGGCAATATGGGGAGTCAGTTTGATTCCCCTCTCTTCACAGGCTTTCGATACGAGACCGACACCGAAGTAGTCTTCAATCTCTCCGCCTAAGGTTCTGAGAACTTCCGCAGCCTTGGCTGCATCGATGGTAGAACCGCCGCCGAAGCTGACAATAACATCGGCTTTTGAATCTTTAAGGGCATTTGTGATTCTGGCCAGGTCTTCCAGAGGACAGTTGGGTCTGGCTCCGTCTTCTACGGCAACGACCTCTACTCCCGCCTCTTCGATGGATGATTTAAAAACCGAGACAAATTCCTCAGAACCGGGGAATGTATCCCGGATAATAATGGCTTTTTTACCCAGCTTGGCGGCAACGCCCCCAACATCCTTAAGGACACCGGCTCCGAACAGGTAGTCGTCGCCTTTAAACTGTTTCAGCAGATCTTTTGCTTTTTCCAGATTTGTCATTTCTTGAACTCCTTGAGCCCTCCGGGGGCTTACGTTTTCCTGGACTTTCCTCCTGCCTGTGGCTCTGGAGCAGGAAAATCCATACTTCCCTAATAAATATAATCATATAATGATTAGTTCTTTCACATAATAACTTATAATTTATAAATTGCAAGAGGATTCCTCCCCTAAAGGTGAAGATTGTTGCGCATTGTGTTGATATTCAGACTGATAGCCTTCTTTGCAGCCTTTTTGTCTTTGTTTTTTATGGCTTCAAAAATCACCTGATGTTCTTCCAGAGTCTGACGGTTTTTCTCTTCGGGATGTACCTTCTTCTCAAGACTTCTGGTCTGCAGGAAAAATGAAGAGAGATCGGAAAGCATATTGTAGAGTTTCTCATTCCCGGACAGACGGGCAATCAGAAGATGAAACTCACCGTCCAGCTGATTGCACGCATCATACTTTCCCTTGCTTAAACGGAACTCAAACTCATCCATGGCATCGGCAATTTCTCCCAGCCCCTTCTCATCAATATGATCTATGCAGCGTTCCACCGCCAGTTTCTCCAGACTGATCCGGATATCCAGGAAATTCTCCACCTCTTCCCCGCTGGGATCGATCAGATAGAGACCCTTCCGAGCCTTGTTTATTATCAACCCTTCGGAGACCAGTCTGTTGATGGCCTCTCTCACCGGAGTTCTGCTCATGGAGATCTCTTCTGCCAGGTGATCTTCTCTGATCCGGCTGCCCGGTTCAAACTCACCCTGCATGATTTTCTCTTTAATAATATTGTAGGCGACCTCTTTCAGGCCCATATGTTTATTCACCACAGCCGTAACTCCATCACTCAGGTTTAAAATTATAAATTATAATAGTTATAATAACCCTTCCTGCAAAGCTCAAGAGCTGTAAAAAATAAGCTTAGCTTGAAAATCCCATCTGCCGGGAGAGAAAGGAAGCCGATTCCAGCAGCCGGGGAAGAATAGAGGCAATTCTTTCATCTGACATTCGCGCCAGGGGAGCCGTCATACTGATAGACGCTGTGACCCGCCCGCTGTAATCCCTTAAAGGAGCGGCGACACAGCGGACACCATATTCGCATTCCTGATTATCCAGAGCATAACCGCTGTTTCGGATGGACTGTAATTCAGCATCAACAGCCTCCCTGCTGCTCAAGGAAAACTCTGTGGGAGCCGTGAAGCCGGTCTGTGCAAACATAGTATCCAGTGCTTCAGGAGAGTCTTCCATAATCAGCAGTTTTCCCACACCTGTACAGTGAAGAGGCGCTCTATGCCCGATTTTTTTCAGGGTACGGAGAGTGTGCCCCGGCCCTTCCACTCCATCAATATAGACAACGTCATTGCCCTGACGCACAGCCAGGCTGACAGACTCATTAAACTCCCGGGATAGAGACGAGAGAACAGGGCGGGCTATGGTTCTGATTTCAAAACGGGATTGAACCTCTTCTCCCAGTCTGGCCAGCTTCAAGGTAAGATAGTAATCCCCGGTATCCGGGTTTTTCTGTACATACCCGCAATCCATAAGGGTTCCCAGAAATCTGAGAACAGTTGCAGCCGGAAGATTCAGTGAGTCGGAGAGAGATTTCAGTTTCACAGGTTCCCGGAACTCAACCATTTTTTCAAGAATGGAGAGGGCCTTACCCAAGGACTGATTTTTCTTAACACCGGGAGACTGGACAGAAGACATGGTAACCTCGTTTTAATTATTGAAATTAAATGTATCAGACCGGAGCCGTTCAGACCAGATACACAATTGTCCTTGACCATATTATATCCCTATTCTATAATTTTTAAAAATAGTTTTTAATTATTAAAACGGAGATTCAAATAATGAAAATTCATATTATTGAACCCCTGGCCATAGACCAGGCAAAAACGGCAGACCTGACTGCTCTTTTTATGGAAGCCGGACATGAGGTCCTATTTTCGGAAACCAGAAACATAAACGCAGATGAAACAATTCGGAGAGCTGCAGGGGCAGATGTGGTTGTGATTGCCAACCAGCCCTTTCCCGAAGAAGTGGTAAATGCCCTACCTGATCTGAAGCTTCTGGCTGTTGCCTTCACAGGTCTGGACCATGTCGCCATGGATGCCTGCAAGAGCAAAGGCATTACTGTCTGCAATGCCTCCAGCTACTCCAATATCAATGTGGCAGAACTGACCATCGGCCTGATGATCGATGTCCTCCGAAATATAACAGCACTTGATCCGGTAACCCGGGCGGGGGGAACAAAAGAGGGAAAAGTAGGATTTGACCTCTGTGGCAAAACAGTAGGAATCATCGGACTGGGAGCCATAGGACAGCGGGTTGCCCGTATTCTTCAGGGATTCGAATGCCGGATTCTGGCCTCTGATCCTGTTCTCAAAGAAGCGCCCCATGGTCTTGATCTGGAACTGACCGATATGGACAGCCTGCTGAAGGAGAGCGATCTTGTTACCCTCCACTGCCCTCTGAACAATGCCACCAAAGGACTCATCGGAGCCAGGGAACTGGGACTGATGAAGAAAAGCGCCTATCTCATCAACTGTGCACGCGGTCCGGTTGTGGAAGATACGGCTCTCGTGGATGCCCTGAAAAACAAAAAAATAGCCGGCGCCGGTATTGATGTATTTGCCATTGAACCGCCCCTCAACAAAGAAGCTGTTCCTGTACTGGAACTGGATAATGTGGTGGTCACTCCCCATATTGCCTTTGCCACAAAGGAAGCTTTTGTCAGAAGGGCGGATATTGTTGCCGACAATATCTTAAGCTGGATGGCCGATTCTCCCAAAAATGTAATGAGCTGATCTTACTACCGGAAATGAGCTCTTCATTTGTCACCATGTTGATGAAAAGCCCATTTCTCCGGGATTTCAATTGTCTCAAAACCTGTTCATCATTATACTTTCTCAGGCATATGATAAAACTGATACGGGAAATTACACTCATTGCCCTGCTCCTGGGAGCCGGGATTCTCATAGGGAAGATCATCCCCTTCCCCTCCAGCCTGAGCAGCATGATCCTTCTGCTGGTTCTCCTTCTCACAGGTGTTCTGAAAGAGGACTATTTTTCAGGGGGGATCTCCGACCTGATTCTGAAAAATCTGGCCTTCTTCTTTCTGCCCCCGGCGGTGAAGGTTATTGAATCTCTGGGACTCCTGGAAGGAGTCTGGGTCAAACTGGTCCTGATTATGCTGATCAGCAATTTTCTGGTGATGGGAGTCACCGGTGTGGTGGTGCAGCTTTTTCTGAAAGCGGAACATGAAGAGGAGGCGGATAATGCATAATGTGCTCCACCTGCTGACGAACAATGTGTTTTTCGGTGTGATGATCACTCTGGCAGCATATGCCGCCGGCAAGATGATCTATAAAAAGACCGGACTCCCCATAATGAACCCCTTCCTTATCGCCATGCTGGCCCTGATGGCCCTTATCCTGATTCTGCAGATTCCACTGGAGAACTATATGAAAGGGGCAGGTTCTCTGGAGATGATGCTCCCTGTATCCATTATTCTGCTGGCCCTTCCCCTGTACCGGCAGCGGGGACGCCTGAAGTCTCACCGGCTGGCCATATTGGCGGGGATAACCGCAGGAGTCGCCACCTGTCTGATCAGCACGATCATTCTCTGTAAGCTGTTCGGGATTGATGAAGCTCTTCTCCTGTCCCTTCTGCCCCGCTCCATCACCACCCCTCTGGGGCTTTTAATGGTGGAAAATATCGGAGGAATCGGCGGAATCACCATGATCGCCATTGTGTTTAACGGTGTGTCGGGCGTGCTGTTCTATGCACCGGTGTATGCTCTGTTCCGGATTCATCATCCCGTAGCGAAGGGAATTGCCATGGGAACTACATCCCATGCCATCGGTACGGCTAAGGCCCTTGAAATGGGAGAGCTCATCGGTGCTATGAGCGGTCTGGCTATTGTGGTGGCGGGGCTGATCACCGTGGCGGCCTATCCGCTGATCAATCTGATTTTCAACTAATCCCTGCGAGGACCTGATTGATTTGACCAGTAAATTCCTTACTCAATCTTAGAAATTTACTGGTGAAAACAGAAAGAAAATAGAATCATATGCAGCAGGGATGGCAGTGGAAATACCCCGGTCCTTCCCGGCGGTGCGGAGCAAGCCGGATAAAGAAGGTCCGGAAAGGGTATTGAAGCGGACAGCCCGCCCGGGTACATCCCGGGGCTGCCCAAAAAAAGACCCGCAGGACAAGGAGGGGCCCTGCGGGTGAAACGCTCTTAAACCTTTCGGTACAATATGCTGAAACCCAAACTGGCTTCAGAAGAGCTGAAGAAGAAGATCCGTTATTCTTTTCGGGCGTGTTTTCTCATATCCATGTAAACAGCGAGGATGATGATTCCACCTTTTACCAGCAGCTGGTAGTAGGAGTTTACACCCAGGAAGGTCATACCGAAGTTGATAAGCCCCAGGGTCATAAGACCGATCATCATACCGCCGACTGTACCCACACCACCGGCATGGGAGATACCGCCGACTGTTACAGCGGCAATGGCATCCAGTTCCATATTGTTACCGGTAAGGGGGTTGGCCAGTCCCAGACGGGCTGACATCAATACACCCGCCATTCCGTAGAGGATACCGGCATAGAGGTACACTCTCATGAGCTGGGCTTTTACATTGATTCCCGAAACCTTGGCAGCCTGAGCGTTACCGCCGATGGCGTAGATGCTCTTTCCCTGCTTGGTATGGTTCATCAGAACCCAGATAACAATAGCGGCGATAACCACATAGATCAGCAGATAGGGAATGGGCCCCATAAATCCCTGAGAGATAATCTTATACTCATTCTTCAGGCTACCCAGGGTGGAGGCTCTTGTGTAGATCAGTTTCAGACCTGTGGCGATGGACATGGAACCCAGGGTGGCGATAAAGGGAGGCAGGTTGCCGTAGGCCACGAGGACACCGTTGAACAGACCGAAGGCGGCACCCACGGCAATACCGGCGATAACAGGAAGCCAGATGGCAAACTCCTGACCGGCATACAGGGCGCTTCCGTAATCGGCAGTCTGTGCAAAGGAAGCCGAGACACAGGCGGACAGACCGATAACCTGTCCCAGAGAGAGGTCAATCCCTCTGGTGATGATGATCATACCGACACCCAGAGCACCAAAGGCTCTTACCGCTTCGGCAACAACCAGGTTCTGGAGAGAACCGAGTTTCAGGGCATTACCGTTGGTAATGATCCCTAAAAAGATAAGCATGGCAATAAAGGTCACCAGACTTGTATGTGTACTTAAAAAGTTCTTGATTTTAACCGGAATATTGCTGCCGGCTGTTTTTGTATTATCCATACTGTTTCAACTCCTGATTTATTATGAAAATTGAGCGGCCAACCGCATTATTGATTCCTGACTTGCCTCTTCTCTGCTGAGGATTCCTGTTTTTTTACCGTTACAGAGAACCATGACCCTGCTGGCCATTCCCAGCAGTTCGGGCATTTCCGATGAAACCATGATAATTGATTTACCCTGCTTGATGAGCTCTGTCATAATCAGGTAGATCTCATATTTGGCTCCCACGTCGATCCCTCTGGTGGGCTCATCCATAATCAGAATATCAGGAGAGGTCATCAGCCAGCGGGCCACGATGACCTTTTGCTGGTTTCCGCCCGACAGGTTCTGTATGGGGGTTTTGTATGTGGGTGTTTTTGTGCGCAGCTGCTTGTTCACCTGTACCGAGTCGGACTCGATCTTTTTGTGGTTCAGCAGATGACTCTTTTTCTTGTAATCATCCAGGGAGGGGATGGAAGTATTGTCCAGAATGGAGAGGAGGGGGAATATACCGGTTCCTCTTCTGTCTTCGGTGATCAGACCGATACCATGGCGGATGGCTTCCCGGGGGCTGCTGATGTTCACATGTTTGCCGTGAACCTCAATCATTCCTGAAGCCACACCCCGCATGCCGAAGATCGCTTCCACAAGCTCAGTACGCTGGGCTCCCACCAGTCCGCCGATTCCGAGGATCTCACCCTTTTTCAGTTCAAAGGAGATATCCTTGAAGGAACGGGGATTGGCTGCGGTGAGCTGATCCACCTTGAGTACAGTCTCTTCTCCGATGTTGAAATCAACAGGGGGGAAACGGTGGGTCATATCCCGGCCGACCATCAGGTTGATCAGTTTGTCGTCATCCAGCTCGGAAGCAGGTTTGGATGCCACAAGCTGTCCGTCTCTCATAACCGAGATTTCATCAGAAATCTCGAATATTTCGGACATTTTATGGGAGATGTATATGATGGCAACACCCTGATCTCTCAGGTTGTTGATGATTTTAAACAGATGTTCCACTTCTTTCTCTGTCAGAGAGGAGGTGGGTTCGTCCATGACAACCACAGAGGCGTTGTAGGAAACAGCCTTGGCTATTTCACAGCCCTGCTGGCTGGATATGGAAATTTCACTCATTTTGCTTTTGGGATGGATATCCATCTCAAGATTTTTCATCAGCTCAACGGTATCGTTGAACATTTTTTTATGGTCTACCAGCTGAAGGGGTCCCATGCGGTGCATCGGCTCCCTTCCCAGCCAGAGATTTTCCATTACAAAACGGTCGGGTACATTGGAAAGTTCCTGGTGAATCATGGAAACACCCGACTCAAGGGCATCTTTGGCACTCGTAAAATGTACTTTTTCGCCCTTAAGCAGAATCTCGCCTTCGTCTTTCTTATACATACCGAACAGGCATTTCATCAGTGTTGATTTACCGGCTCCGTTCTCACCCATCAGGGCATGAACTGTTCCGGGGCGGACCTTAAGGGTGACATTGTCCAGAGCTTTGACTCCGGGGAATGATTTGGATATGTTGTGCATTTCCAGGATGTAATCCTGCTGCTGTGACATAGTTTTTTCCTAACAATTTAAATATTATCCGGGGCTCCCTTTCGGGAAGTCCGAATCTGATAAGAAAGTACCCGGCTAATGCCGGGTACCTGATCAATAAGGCTTATGCCTTAAATCTTACTGCATGAACTCTTTGTAGTTCTCCATGGTAACAGCCTTGAAGGGTACCAGGTAGCACTGTCCGACAACGGCAGCGTCATTGGCAGGAGCTTCATCGATGGGAGCTGTAAGGGGAGCGATTCCGTAAGCGGATTTTCCGGCAGCAGAACCTTCGGTAGCCATCATTACAGCCAGTTCAAAAGCGGTGGAAGCCTGTCCGACAGCATCCTGAAGAACTGTACCCAGGAGTTTTTTCTCATCCATGGCTTTTACAGCAACCTGTGTAGCGTCAACACCAACTACGGGGATGCTCAGAACAAGTCCATCACCGTCAAGGTCAGCTGTAGGATCATTAGGATCGTCAAGGTAACCGTTGGTAATCAGAGATTCAACGGCACCAAGGGCCATTCCGTCATTGTTGGCAATAACAAGGTCGAACTCTCCGCCGTAGGCAGAAATCCATGCATCCATCTTAGCCTGAGCTTCAGAGGGTTTCCAGTTGGCTGTATCTTCAGCAACTACATTCAGTTTGTAACCGGCGTCGATGAGACCCTGTTTTACAGCGTTTGTTCTGTAAACCTGAGCAGGATGTCCGAGCTGTCCGTAAAGGAAAACAGCGTCGATGGCATCGGGATCGCCGTTAGCCATTTTTTCGGGGTTGGCTTTGAAATACTCATCAATGATCTGAGCCTGGAAAGTACCGGCAACAGATTCGGGAGAAGAAGCGAGGAAGAAGTTGGGGCTTACTTTCAGAGCTTCAACTGAAGGCTGAATATTGGAGAAAGCTGCAGATCCGCCTTTGGCGTGGATGGCTTTGGCCATATCTTCTGTAGCTTCAGTTACGTTGGCAACAACAACAAAGTGTTTTACACCCTGTACGAGAAGTGTGTTCATCTGGTCGAGCTGTGCAGCCATGTCACCACGGGAATCCTGAAGTTTAAGGGTTACACCGGCTTCAGCGGCGAGTTTTTTCAGAACATCGGCGTAGTCAGCAACAAACTGCTCGTCAGTGTTTCTGATCAGAGCACCGATTACGATTTCGTCAGAACCGGAGGCAGCTTCCTGCTGTCCGTTAGCGAAAAGTGCAGTTGACAGAACTGCGAGACACAGTACCAGAGTCAGTAATTTTTTCATGTTTACTCCTTTGAAAAAATAGAAAAGTATTATCAGGCATTCGCCCGATCCTGAATCAGAGTAAACCCGGTTTTTGTATCCCGTAAGGGAAGATTCTGTACAAAATGTTCAAAATTCTCCACTGTTCTATGACAGTTAAAAGAAATTACAACAGGTGGGGCTGTTCCCCCGGACTGACTTTTTAGTTATATCGAAGGAAAAAGAAGCTTCTGATTTTTGATATCATACATATTGTCTCTGGTGATCAGTTCGGAGCCCGTGTCGATAGAGGGGGGAACAGGCTTTTTTCTGATCAGATCATAGGCCATCTGCACCGCCAGATAGCCCATATTATAGGGTTTCTGTACCAGGGTCGCCTTGATGATTCCGTCTTCCAGCCCTTGGATCATCTCCAGATCGCTGTCGAAGGTGACAAAGAGTATTTCTCCGGCTCTGTCAGACTCCTTGACTGCCCGGAAGGCTCCCACTGCGGAGTTTTCATTGAGAGCGGCAATGGCTTTCAGTTCGGGATACTCGGCCAGCAGACGCTTTGTCTCGGTATAGCCCAGGTCAATATTGTTGTTGGTATACACGGTATCCAGTATCCGGAAACTGTTTCCCAGAGCGGAACGGACCCCCTGTTCCCGCTCTATGGCAGGAGAACTGTCGGCGACAAAACTGATCAGGGCCACTGTATCTCCCCCGTTGAGTTCACCCGAAACAAAGGCTCCCAGTTTGGCCCCGGCTGCCTCATTGACTGTACCGATTTCACACTCTGCATCATCACTGGAGATAAAAGAATCCACAGTAAGAAGGTGGATCTTTTTTTCCCGGGCCAGAGCTGATACGGGCACCAGGCGTTTATAATCCGTCGCCGCCAGAATGATGGCATCAGGGCGGGACTCGATCACCTCTTCCATTATACTGATCTGCTGCTGAATATTATCCTCCAGATCAGGACCTGTAATTTCAATATTTATGCCCAGATCCTCAGCAGACTGTATGGCTCCTTTCTCCAGAATCATCCAGAATTCGCTGATCCGTTCGGTAGTCTTCATCACAAGTACCACATTGTACTCTCTTTTGAAAAAGGAGAAGAAACTCATATTGGCAGAAAAATAATAGATGAGAAGAAAAAGGAAAACGATCAGAATATTGAGTGTTATTATGCGGGACGGCTTCATTGTGGAGGCTCCTTGATAAGAGGGATGGTAAATCCGATGCAGCTCCCTTTACCGGGATTACTTTCAAAGAACAGATCATACTCGTTTCCGAAAAAAATATGCAGTCTTTCCTGAACATTCTTCAGCCCCATGCCGCTGCGTGAGGCATCGGGAATTTCTCCGGCCCGAAGCTGCTGGAGAGTCTCCGGGTCAATTCCCGGACCGCTGTCTTCCACAGAAAACCGGATACAGTTCTCTTCCTTCACCGCCCGAATGACAACCAGACCCTCTTTTTTCTGGTTCTTTATGCCGTGGTAGATTGCATTTTCCACCAGAGGCTGCAGGAGCAGTTTCAGAGAGTAATAGGAATAAAGCTCCGGATCCACCAGGATTCTGTAGTCCATTTTATTTTTATAGCGCATCTGCTGAATGACCAGATAGGATGAAATATGTTCAATGACCTGCCGGATAGGGATGATCTCCCTCCCCTTGTTCAGACTGAGGCGGAAAAAATCCGCCAGTTCCTCGGTCATCCGGACAGCATCTTCATTCTCGTTATCCTCAATCAGCCAGATAATGGAGTCCAGAGTATTGTAGAGGAAATGAGGATTGATCTGGGCCTGCAGGGCTTTGAACTCATTCTTCCGCTTCAGTTCCTGTTCCTGTTCGTTCTGAAGCATCAGATCCTTTATCTTTCTGATGGCGATATTGCAGTCTTCCGCCAGATCGTACACCTCATGATCGCACTGCACATCTATTTTGATATCGAAATTGCCCTTTTCCACCTGCTGCATGGATTTTCTGAGGCTTTCAATGGGTTTGACAATTCTACCTGAAAGAAGAGTGGAAATCAGGATAACAATGGTAAAAGTCAGCAGAGTCAGTACCCACAGAAAATTCTGAAGTTCCCGCCGTCCCGACAGAAGTTCCTTCACATTGGAAACCCCCACGATGGTCCAGCCTGTATCGGCCGAACTGCCGAAGGTATACAGAATATCCTCATCATCCACTCTGGACAGAAGAGACCCTTTTTTCATGGCCAGGATAGGGTCTATTTTTTCATGCTTCAGGTCGTTGTAGATCAGATCCTGCCGGGGATGATAGACGATTTCCCCTTGCGGATTGATGATAAAAAGATACCCTTTCTCTCCGATTTCCACATCGCTGATCAGCTCTTGAATCACATCGTAATTGAGGTCCAGAAGGAGGATACCCTCTTTCTCCCCCTGATTATGAAATGACCTGCTGATGGAAATAACCCAGGGATACCGGCCCTTTATGAGATTCTGTACATGGGATGAAGTGATATAGGGTTTCTGAAACGGAAGACCGGCATTCAGATACCAGTTCTCATGCCGGAAATCAAATGTTTCATTCAGCCGGTCCTCCGGATTGGAACTGATAAAGTCCCCGTCTTCAAACAGGAGGATGAGATTTACAAGGTCTTTCCTGATTTCCTTTATGGAAAAAAGAAAGCCCTGAATCCCCGGTTTGAGAGCCTTCCGGACAGAAGAGTCCCCGGTTGAACTGATGTAATCCTTGACATCCTCATGCTGCATCACCACCGAAGTAATGTCTTCCATGTAACTGATGTAGTTATCAATGATTCCATTCATCTGAAAAATCATCTGGGAAACATAGTTGTTATTGTTCTCTTTCAGAGTCCTGTCAAAGAGGATGCTCGATGTAATACCGAAGGCCAGCATCTCCAGCACAAGCATGGCAGAAAATGTCCAGATCAGCTGGCTTCTGATGCTGTAGCTGCTCCTTTTTGAATAATCTCTCACAACTTGTTCCTGTACTGGGAGGGTGTCAGACCGGTATGCTTCTTGAAGAGACTTGAGAAATACCGGGAATCGCTGTATCCCACAAGCTCGGCAATTTCAAACAGTTTCCGGTCGCTGGTTTTCAACAGCTCACAGGCCTTGGATACCCGCAGATTCGTGAGATACTCGATGAAGGTTTTACCGGTGAACTGCCGGAACAGCTTGCTTAAATAGCTGGGACTGATAAAGAACTGTTTTGTAACGGTCTCCACACTGATATCCCCGGAGGCAAATTCGGATTCAAGATAAGCCTGAATCTCGCTGATTTTCTTTTCCGGAAAAGTCCGCCGGTGCCGTGCGGCGGTCGCCGCCGAACGACACGGCCGCGAACCCGCGCAGCGACACCGCGGTCGGCAGAGCCGGCACGACCGAGTGCGCGCGCACGAACCGCCGCAGCGACACGGCTGCCACCGGTTCGAGGTCCTCGACGGGACCGGTGTCGGGAGCGATCAGCCGGGTCGCGAGACGTTGGCCGCTGAGCCCGACCCGGACGTGGCAGAAGTCGGCGTCGGTGCCGCCACGTTCCCACATGCGTACCGTCCCCGCGAGCGTCCACAGCACGGCCGGGTCGGGATGCGTCCATTCGAGGGCGCGCCGCTGCCGGTCCGCGGTGTCGTGGACCTCCCGCCGGAGACCGTCGAGATACCGC
>JAQQAM010000192.1 GCA_028532905.1 Spirochaetales bacterium | reverse complement strand
GATCTCCCTTGCTTTGGCTTTTACTGCATCAAAGTTTCTGATGAGCTTCACCAGAATAGCGATGAGAGCAATCACAGCCATGGTAATCAGAATAATTGGGTTTGCGGCCATTACAGCTTGCAAGGCAATAAATCCGGCCTTCAACTTCTTCACCACAACAACCATGGTTCCAAAAGTACCGATGAGTTTCCCTATAACCAGAAGCACCGGAGCAATACTGGCCGTCAGCAACAGAAAGAAGACAATTGCCTTTTTGGCGGTCTCATTCATCCCCTGGAATTTCTGTACAAAACCGGTGACCTTATCAGCCAGGTGGCTGACTGCCGGAAGGAGAGTCTGTCCGATCTCAGCCCCCAGGAGGAAAAAATTATCCTTCATGGTGGAGATCTTCCCTTCCAGAGTTTGGCTCTGCCGTTCCATACCTTTGTAGAACTGGCCGCCTTCAGAGGTCATCTTCTTGAAAGCATCCGTAATCATGACGGAAGAGATCTTTCCCTGAGAAGCCATCTTGATGATTTCAGACTCTGTTTTTCCATACATATCCGCCAGAGTTCCCAGAATGGGGACACCGGCATCAATCATCATATTCAGCTCTTCCATGGATGCCTTACCCTTGGCTGTGGTTTTCCCGTATCCCCTGGTAAGGGAGTCGAGCTTCTGGGCATTACCGCCAGCGGTATCCCCGAGCATCCTCATGGTTTCGATGATATTTTCTTCTTCCACACCGAAGGCCTTCAGACGTTGAGATCCTTCATTCAAATCATCAAGCTGAAAGGGAGTGCTGGCGGAAAACTCCTGGATTCTTTTCAGCATGGCAGCCGCCTTTTCTTCTGACCCAAGAAAGGTTTCCCACTGGGCAGTCATGGACTGGATCTTGGCAGCGCCTTTCACCATACCGAAGGCAATCCCACCGGCTGCAGCGGAGACGTACTTTGCCTTGTTGGCAAGAGAGACAAACTTTTTCTCAGCTTTTTCAAAGGCCTTTTCATCAACCTGAAAGCCGATTTTGTTGATCAGTTCTCTTAAGATCATCCATCGTCCTTGTTACGCCAAGCTTCTACAGCCATTTCGTAATCCCGCCGCATATCCAGAAGATCATTCATCTTCCGGATGTCCTCATAACACCAGGAATCAACATCCTGAAGCGGATACCCTTCCAGCACGATCCGCCAGACAGGGAACTCCTCTTCTGCTCCACCAGCAAGCCAGCCGACCTCTCCCAGGTTCGGCTTCTTGCTTTCAGCGACCCTTAACCATTTATTTCCGTCGTTTCTTTTCCAATAAGGGCCGCCAGTCCGAAAAAATCAGGGTAATTCACCTGGATAACGAAAAAGGCAACCTTGAAAGCCGTCACCAGATTCTGAGCAAAAATAGTATCGAAGGCTTCCGCCGTGATGAATATCTTTTTGTCATCTTCACCCTTCTCAACCTTTTCAAAAAGCAGGATGAGAAGATCCAGAAGCTCTTCATCCGAGTACTTGGAAAACAGTGCATCCAGGACTTTTGACAGAGACTCACCATCGATGTCGATATCCAGTTCGCTGAGCTTCTCAATCTTCTTCAGGTCCATACCGGAAAACATCCCGGCCATGAGGCCTACGAGCGGAGCAATCAACCGGGCAAGCTTCATCTGAATCTTGAAAGCCTCCCGCCCCTGGAAGGGAGTGACCTGATAAACTTCACCGTCTATTCGTTTCTTCTGTCTACTCATCAAACGACCTCATTCCCGCCGTTGACGTATTCAGCCTTTCCAGTGTCGAAAGCCCACTCTTTTGCATTGATCTCATCCCCGAAATCAGCAGTGGCCATTTTTCTGATCCAGGCATTTTTCGCATAGACCAGAGTGGTTCCCTTCAAATCCTTGATCATGAGAGGCCCTTTACCCGTCCCGCTTTTCCTGTCCAGTTTGTGCTGAGCAGAAAGAACGGCATTGGAAGGGCTGGTCTGAGACAGGTTCAGCGTCACATTGACGGTCTCATCCGCCACTCTTGTCCTGGACGTTTCTCCGTCTGCTCCGACATACTTTTTGAAGCTGTCCTCTGCAGGCTCGACCTTAATGAATGAACCTTTGGCATAACCTGTCACGGGAACACCACAGAATGTCATCACAACAGCTTTAGGATCGTAATCCATGAATAACCTCCTAGAGTGTCACCACACCCATGATTTTTGTTTTGTGAATTGCTCCAGCCAGATAGGCTTCAAATGTGGCATCAGGCAGAGTCCGGGCCCCTTTATTAGCAACCGAAACGTCCTCTGCCAGGGGAACGGAAGTGGTCGGCTCCGGATCAGCGGCCAGTAACTGATTCTCGACTCCTGTTTCCAGCACTTCCTTCATGACACTATCCACCTGCGTGATCCCCGGATCTGTCATAGCGACTTTCTCACCCCGGTCAGTGGCCGACTTTTTAAGCTGAAAGACTCCCTCCTGCATACGGGCATGGAGCCAGTCGATTCCCCTGGTTACATCGATGTACTCACCACTACCGACCGTACCTTCTTCTGTGCAGGATAGACCGTTGACGGTGGTATAGAAATTGACATTCTTACCCAGAATCGCATTGATCTCGGATGTGGTAAGTGTGTAGACAGACACACCCTTAAGGGTTACGAACTTCCAGGTTGTTTTACCCGGCGTGTATGGGAAGCGGTTTGCCAGCCATGCGGCATCTGCAAAACATTCATCATCACCACCGGCATCCGGGTGATAGATCATGAAGGAGCGTTCATAGTTTTTTGACTTGATGTAACTGCCGACATCCGTATCATCACCGGCATCCTTGATTTTTGAATCAGAGGATGAGAGCCCAAGCAATTTCCCGTTTGCTTCAGCCCAATCGGCTATTGCTTTCTGGTCTGCTTCTGTCCTGGTCGTAATGATCATACCGTACCAGGAATCATTTTCCAGTTTGGCTGCTGCTGCAGCTTCCGCCCAGGTTTCTGCCGCATCTTTCCTGCAGATCACAATCTCTGAAGGAGAGGGTTCCTGACTGAAGATTACACCTGCAGCATTTTTAGCCAGGTCTTCATCTGTCCAGCCGTCGGAAACCATCTCATCAATGCCAGAGTACGCTCTCACTCTCTCATTAAAAGCCGTTGTGGTCTTCGCCGCTGCGAACTCATCGAATACAGCAATGATTCCGAAGCCCTTCTGGCTTACAACAGATGTGGCTTTGCTGATGCTCAGCTCAACTGTTCTATCCATTTCGCCCATGGATTTCCTCCTTGAATGTCACTTCTTCAATGAATCCGACTTCTTCAGTCTGGACCGATTGAGCTATGAACAGCGGCTCATACACCGACCGTTCTTCATGCTTGGTTCCCGTCTTCGCAGTGATGTCTTTCACTTCCATCTGATCCCTCAGGTAGTAGATTCCGGCATCATGGAGAAGCTTTCTCACGGAAAGCAAGTCAAAACTCTCTCTCAAATCGAAAAGGCTTTGATTTGCTCCCTCTCCATACGCCTGCAGGGTGACGCTGAACTGCTGTGTCGTTTTCCTCTGCACAATCCCCTGGTCGTCTGCTCCGGTTTCATAAGGATGATGAAGGGGGCCGGGTGTTTTCATATCCAGGGCGATAAAAGGACGGGGCGGTACAGGATTATCAGACTTCATCCAGATGACTTTCCCGCCATACTGACTTTTCACCCAGGTTTTTAGGGCTTTTTTTATCTCAGAGAGCTGCATCTGTATGATCCTTTACGGACTCAGCCGTTGTTTTGTAATGAGCCAGACGGGTTCCCTGCCCTGCAGGCTTAACACTGACCACTTCAAATTGCTCTCCCTGCCAATCGATAATGTCCGCATCCTGCTCTCCGGAAGCTGCAAAAAGCCTTTCTTTGGAGACAATCAGAAGGGAACTCTTTTTCCGGCGGCCCTCTTCATCTGAATCATGACTTTCTCCAGGGGTGGTCTGTACTGAACACTTCACAGGAAAAGGTTCAATCTCATCCTGAATCCAGTCATCCTCTTCCCAGTGCCTGGTTCTCCTGGTGACCTGTACAGCCTGTTTCAACAACATCAGTTCGTTACCACCACATGATCTATTCCGTCCATCAAAGCCCCTCTGTCTTCGAGCGGTTTCTTGTTCATCCCTTTCTGCTCTCTGGTAAAGGGATCATTGGGAAGAAAATCCCCAGAATCCAGTTTCTTCCGCACCATATCAGCGCAGGACTTCCCCAGTTCTTTTAGCGCAGCTGTTTTTTCCCGCCCCTCTTCAATCCCCTGGAATGTTTTTATGCAGAGCTTTTGAATCCGGTCGATGCCTTCATCAAAAGTTGACCGGACAAAGGATCTCTCCGGAATAATGATGGAATCCCCAGATACAACACCGATCCGCTTGAGATACCCTCTCTGCTTCCTTGACATCTTTCTCACATCACCGAACTCATTGGAGTGCATGATCTTGGCAAAACCCACATTGCTCCCTGCAAAGAATCCGAAACGGATATAACTGCCGTTCAAAGCTTTGAGAGCCTTCCTGTAACGGAGGTAGTTATGATCAATGATTTTGACACCTTCATCACTCATACATTGGGCCTCTTGTAAGACTGGAAAATTTCCCTGGCATTCGTTGGTATCCTCACTTCAAAGGATTTACTGACTCCTTCCGCCTTCTCATTCTTCACACCGATTCCGTCATATAGAATCCGGTCATAATTCCAGCGGACAGACTCCAGGGCGGCCTGCTGGATATCTGCCGGCACGGTATCGAAACCAGCTTCATAAACAATCTTCACCGACCTTCCGAAATTCCGTTTCGGGAAAGTCCGCCAGAACAGCTCGATCTGCCCGATCTTTTTATTCACAAAATAATCGGTCTGATCGATCAGTGATTCAGCGCCGTACTGATAACCAGTGTCGATATAGAGGGCGGAAACGGTTTTGACCGGATATTCCTCCAGGAGAAGCGTTGAAAGACCGGTTCCATGCCGTACTTCTTCCAACGAATCCAGAACGATGTTTCGGCCCATGATTCCCCTGGCCTGTTCAGAGACCGAAGAGATGATGAACTGTGTTGTCGTCTGATCTTCATCCTGCATGGAGAGGATGCTTTTAACCTGTTCCCAGGTGATCAAATCCGTTCCCGCCATTTATTACTTCTTCTCCTGGTCGGCACCCTTGTCAGAACCGTCAGAGGATTCAGCCTGGTCAGATCCACCAGTTGCAGAAGCTCCCTCACGTTCACTGGATGCGGTTTTATCCGCCGTGGACTGAGCTTTTTTCTTTCCTCCTGCCTTCCCGCCTTTCCCTCCGGTTCCGGAGTCTTCTTTTTTCGCAGCCCCGCCTACCCGGTGGGCTCTTCCTGTAGTTATCCAGACCTCTGCAATGTATGCAGGAACTTCCACTTCTGCCCCTTTTTCCAGGGGCTCATGATCCAGCCTCATATCTTCGACATCAACGATAATCTTCAAATCGATCTCCTTTTTTAAGCTGCTAAACCTACAAAGGGTGAATAAGTGATGTTATCCATCCGCTTAACAGGTGCCAGAACCCAGGAACTTCCGTCCACATCCCAGAGTGCACGGAGGGTAACCAGTCTTTTCTTGAAATCGTCACCGGAGTAACCGACATCGATCCTGAAGCTGGTACCGTCACCGATCAGGTAGTAGCCCATATTGTTCAGGAGGATATCACCGGGAGCTCCCACTGCGGGTGTGTGGGTATTCCACTTGATGGGGAATCCCATAAGCCTGTCAGCTATGCCTTTTGTGGCATCTCCAGCGATGAAGATGGAATTTCCGTTGTCATCGGCCAGGCTCATAATCTGGGGCATGGCGGAGCGGGTAACGGTCCAGACGGCTCCGTTCAGATCCAGCTGGCGGGCAATGATGCCTTTCACATCTGCAAAACCGACAACGCCGGTTGTAGCACGAGCCAAGGACAGAAGGGCCGAGGAATTGAGAATACCGGTAGGACCAGTGGCTCCATCTCCATTGAAGAACTGATAGTCCTCAATTGCCCCTTTGGCTTCCATGATGGTTTTCCGCAGGAAGGCATCCAGGCCACGGGCATTCCGCATAAGGCGTTCAGAAACCTTGATGGTTCCGACCTGCTCTTTGGGGTTCAGAGTGATCTGATCAAAGGAAAGATCATTATCCTGTGTGGGGGCGACACCGTCGGCCAGTCCCTCAAAGGCCCATCCACCGAATTCACCCAGGGCTCCGGTTTTCAGAGCGGGCATCTTGATTTCCTGATCGGGAGAAGAGGGATCTCCGGGTATGGCAAGAGCCAGGGGCCGGACAATGGATTTATCGGCCTTCACATTCAGAATGGTTTCAAGCTGCTTGTCCGGAACGAGATATCCACCGGCAGCATCGGAGCTGGTCAGCAGGTCTCTTCTCGGATGAGCAAATCCCCTCTGGGATACCATGGAGTATGCTGCAGATGCAAAGTCTCCGAGGGATTCAAAAGAGCGCTCTTCTCCTTCTCCACCCTGAGAGCCTTCGGGGTCCTGTCCACCCAGAGCATCCCGGAGATTCTTCTGCTCATCCAGGTATTTTCTTTCCTTCAGGATCTCCTGAATTTCACCGTGACGCTTCTTGCAGCGCTCATATTCGGTTTTCTCTTCATCCTTGTACCCGCGTTTCTCACTGGATACCAGACCATGAATCCGCTCCATTGTGGCGATGCACTCTTCCATTTCACGAATCAGTTCTTCCATGATTCACTCCTCAATTTCATGATTTCTATTTCCCTGGACCGGACATCACTTTCATGGTCCTCCGTTGAGGTTAAGGCCGCTGCCTTCTCCCTGAGAGTGTTCACCCTGTCTCTGGCATTCAATTTGGTATTCTCATAGGCCGGAAAAGTAACGGGAGAAACTTCATACAGCTTCACCTTCTCTACACGGCTGCGGACAATCCGCTTCTCCCCTGAATTGTCTTCGGTCACTGTTTCCTTCAGGATGTCAAAACCAAAAGACATTTGAGAGACATCACCTCTTTCAACAGAGGTAAATTTGTCCCGTCCCTCCTGAGAATCGGGGAAGTCAATGTCCACATGTACGCCATCCTCTTTCTCTTCCAGGGAAAGTGTTTTGGCAGACTGCCGCCCCAGGACAATGTCATAATTGTGATTCCAGACGGCCCGGACATCATCTTCGACCAGACTTTCTGAAGCAGCGCCCTGTGCAATAACTTCTTCATAACGATAGTTAGCATCCTCATAAAGCACGGTGGTCTCTTCGTAGAGGATGGCAACGCCCTCTGCGTGCATTTTGCCGTCTTCCTGCTTCTCAGTCCTGAACTCACAGGGCAGGCTTCTTTTCTGCATAGCATCCATAAATCACTCCCTTACCGGCGCAATGCCGCATTCACAGCCGTCATGGTACGGCGGATGGTTTTTCCGACTGGAAACAGTTAGCGGTTCTGTAGCTCCTTCCGGCTGAAACTGACCGGGCTCCAGGAAACTCTCCTGTATCCCGATAGTTTTCCCGTTCAAAGCGCTGCAGAAAGGACAGCTGTCTCCATGAGCAACAGACTTTATTTTCACAACGCCTGCGGAAGACCAGACAGCCCGAGCCACGGCGCTTTCCACCTTGATCCGTTCAGCCTTTACAATCTCCGGGCGGGAATCTTTCCAGTGATCCACCTGCTCTTCCATCTCTTCAAGAGTTTCCCGTTTCTTCAGGTCTTCCTTGCTCTTGATGGTGTAACGGAGCGCAAAGTTCTGGATCAGCTTGCGGGCAAAAGCTTCAAACTCAGCATCTGCCATAGCCTTTCCTATCTCATCTTCCGCCAGGTAACGGATCTGATCCGCATTTCCCTGGATAACACCGGCCGCCCGAAGCTCAATATGCTCCTGAAAACGCTTATAGAAAGCTTCCAGAGCTTCACGGAAGTCAGCTTTATCAGATCCCGATTCGGTGATGATCTCCCTTACAGCGGGGATCTCTTCCTTCAGGATGGCTTTTGCCAGGGATTTATACCGGGACTGAAAGCGGTTTGTAATGGTCCGCCGCTTTTCAACGCTCCGTTCCTGAATAGGCCGGATCGATCTGTTTTTTTCTTCACTGCCATCAGGATCTTTCTCACCAGATTCAGTTGAAAGATCCTTCATATCGATCATATTCAACTGCATGTGATAAGCATTCCCTGAAGGATCAGCAATTGGATTCATGTTCTCTTTTTTCCGCCATTCATTGGCGCTCATGGCTCCGTTCTGCCTGGCAATCTGGTAAGCTTCATACCTGGTCTTGATATCTCCCCTTAGAAGACCATCCACCAGGAACTCTATGAAGTACTCCTTCTGCTCCCCTTTGGTCAGTAGCATCTTTGTCAGAGCCTGCTCGATCCGAATTAGCCGGGGAAGCAGGGAATCCTGAACATAGTCGATGTTTTGATGCTCGATATTACTGAAAGTTGACCTGGTCAGATCCTTGATTTTATGAGGTGGGATATTGAACCAGCGGGACACTTCTGTGACCGAGAATTCCCGGCTTCCCAGCATCTGAACTTCCTCTGCATTGAACTGGATCGGTTTAAACTCTCCTTCTTCCTCCAGGATGGCTGTCCGATGATGATTCCCGGCTCCGCCACCGTACATCTCAGACCAGGACTCCCGAAGCCTTTTAAATGCTTCATCCGTCAGGGCTTTCTTCAGCTGAAGCACGCCTGCAGGCTTGGAACTATTTGTGTAATAACTTTCAGCCTGCTCCTCTGCTGCCAGCATCAAGGAGAAAGACCTGCGCCGCTTGGCAATCGGATTGATCCCATCAATTCCGTTCAAGGTCATGATGGGAATATGGATCATCTGCTCCTGAGGGATCTCAAAGGCTTGTCCATCCACCTGAGTCCTGTAAATGATCTTCCCGTTTTTCCTTGTCCGATACGTGACACCAGGATTCAGAGGCCACAGCTCAATTGATCCGTTACCAGGGCGGCAGATCCAGATATATGTATCTCCCCAAAGCTCCTGATGGAGTGCGGAAGCCTGCCGCATCTGAAAGCTGGTCATCATTTCATTGGGCTCAATCTCCAACACCCGGTAAAGGGGATGCTCAGTTGCCCGCTCCTTTCCGCCATCCGCTGTACGGCGGTAGAGGATCAGGGGCAGCATGGCAATATGGCTGGAGAGCAGATCCACAGCATTCCATACCGCTGAGAGATTCAATGCGGCGGTCTCCGTCATTTCCGGCAAGGCATCCTTGGAAACCATATTGAAGAACGGAAACCCACCAACAAGATCACGCTTCTGCGGGATCATACGGCTGCCCCATGACTTCAAAGCCGTCGGGATCCGGCGGATCTTATTCAGGTCAATGACTATATCCATCTCATCCCCCGCTCTTCATAGACGGAAGACTGAGGCGCCTCCCCCTGAATCAGATAAGCCCGGTAATAAGCCATTACCATCATGATGACGCCGTCTATTCGGGAGGAAGTCTCTTCCCGCTTCGGTTTCACCAACTTCACATTGTCATTTACATCCCGGTAGATCTCAGCACAGGAGATCATATAATCCATAACAGGATTTCCTGTATAGGCGATTTCCCTTGAAAGAATTCCCCGCTCTGTATGTTTTACAGCCGGAGACATGTCTTTCATCCCCTGGCTGAAGCGAATGCAGTTGAGATCCTGAGCCTGCAGGCTGTTCATAAGCCCCTGGGCACCCCATGGGTCAAAGTTCAATTCTTCAATGTTGAACTTTTCAGCATCCTTGATCACAGAGGCTTCAATCTCTCCGTAATCGATAACGTTACCGTAGGTCGTTTGTATGAATCCCTGGTTTATCCAGGCACGGTACGGAACATCTTCACTCCGGTTATCGATATTGTCTTCCGGGATAAAGAAGCGCCAGAGCATTTTGTACGGCTCATCCTGCTCCAATGGCAGGAAGCAGAGGCCATAGCCGGAAAGGTCTGTCGTAGTGGACAGGTCAAAAGCAGCAATACACCGGCGACCGATCAGCTCTTCTTCCTCCATGGAAATTCGGCACTTCTTCCAAAACTCGTGATTCACCCATCTGGTATGGGCATCCACCCAAAGGTTTAGGTGTTTAACCTTGAAGTTGTTTTCCTTCTCAGGACGCACACGGGCGTCACGGAGGAGTCCTTCTAGGAATTCCGTACTGACAGCCACATCCAGAAGAGGATTTGATTTCTTCCAGACTGTAGGATCTTTCCAATCATCTCCCTCATCGAGGGTATAGATGATTCCGAAGTACTCTTCATCCTGCTCCACTCCATCGAGGATGCGCTCGACCCGGTCCCGTTCCCGCTTACAGGCACAGTTCCGATTGAATCCGGCTGTGGTGATTACCCAGAGAAGCGGTTGAATCCGGCTTCCTGTACCACCCTTAAGCAGCTCAAGAATCTGATCGTCCGGGTGGGCGTGATACTCATCCACTAGAGCGCAATGAACATTCAAGCCGTCCTTGTTTTTGTTATCACGGGAAAGAGGCTTGAAAGCGCTGGCGGATTTCTGATGAACAAGAGAGCCGGAGTAATCCTTCAGCATCTTCTTGAAATCGGGAGACTGAAGAACCATTTCCCGAGCAACACCCCAGACAATCCGTGCCTGATCTTTATCGACGGCAGCGGAGTAAACTTCACTACCTCCTTCTCCGTCCAGGAAAAGCATGTACAGCCCGATAGCGGCCAGAATCGTTGACTTGGCATTCTTACGGGCTTTCTCTTCGTACACGTAGCGGAAGCGGCGGTGGCCGGTGACTTTCGACACCCAGCCGAATACCATTGCCAGAACAAATTGCTGCGCTGGCTCAAGAAAGATGGGCTTGCCCTTTAGCTCTCCTTTCACGTGCTTACAGAATCCGACAAAGTCGATGATCCGAGCAGCTCGGGTATCATCGAAGCGATAAGGGAAATCCTCTGACTCAGCTTTGACCAGGTCATCCACATGGCGCTGAACGGAAAGCTTCACCCATTTACAGGCAACTTCCCGACCGCTCAACACATCATCAATGTAGATTTGGTACGTCTTTTCCAATTCAGGTTTACTCCCCGGGCCAAAAAAAAGACGCACCAAACCTAAAATAGGTTTGATGCGTCGTTGGTCTTTCCATTTAACACATCGAAATCGATGATTGAACTGTCTAAGCTGTTACCGGAATCAGGTCTTTCCTTTGTCGTCCCGGAAACATATTCTTGCCCTTACCTTAAGCCCACCAGCAAATATTTGTCAAGTTTATCCAGGAATATTTCTTGGATCATTCCCATGAGAATCTTTTCTTCCAATCTTTCCATCCATATTTTTGATCACAAGTTCGGTTCCTTGATTTCTGCTGATTTCCCTTGCTCTGGCCTCTGCATCAGCTTTAGTCGAGAACCTGCCGGAGGCCCTTTCAGCTCCTGGATGAGTAACTTCCCAGTCTCCAGCTTCTTTATCGTACTGAACAATTGTTTGATTTGACATAAATCACCTCTCAATAAAGTTTTGTACTTAAAATAATCAACATATAGTAAACAGTCAAACATTTATGAAGATTTTACTGAGAACATCTGCTCAAACTCTGATGGTTCCTCTTTTTCAGTGTTAAGATCTAATCTGATCCGGCTGCCAGGAGATAATCCGAACTCGTTCATGAATTTATGGTATAGCTGCATAGCTTTATTCTTTGCTGATCGTGATTTATCTACCATTCCGGAGTGATGTCGAATCAGTGCAAGCTGGGCCTTCAAATCGTCTGGGCCGTCAACGCAGGTAAGTGCCTGCTCAGCCTCTTCCTGTTTTTTTCGATGAGTTTTCATATCGTAGCTGCTCTGGACCATTTCATCATACGCCAGGCAACACGCCTCCAAACAGCCCAGGTCAACCTTCTTCAACAGGTCTTCATCTCTGAGCAGCTTCACCAGCTTCCGCCACTGGCGCTTCCCTGCAGATCCCAAGTGGGAAGGAGTCTCTACTTTCTCAGGCAGATCCGATTCTAACAGAGGATTGGCATGATCTCGGTCTGGCCGGAAGGTTCCAGTCAGCACTTTCAAGTCCTGGGGCTTCCGATAATTCATTCCCTCACCCCCCTATTCAGATCCCCCTCAACTGACATTGTGAGATTTTTACTGTGGCTGTGGCTTTCTCTGAAATACCTCATAGAGATTTACCTCCCCCTCCCCCATAGGACCGCTTCGGGTTACCCCATCCACCGTCAAACCTGTTCGTTTTCTTCGAGTGTTCTGATCGAGTCATAGGAATCAATGTGTACTTACTGTGATCTGGTTCAACGGTAGGATCATAGGGAGGATTGTGATCAATCACATAGTTATGCCATTCCGCTTCAGGTATGCCGTGATCCCTCAGAACTTTTATTCTGAGCTTCTTCCACCCTCTGTCCTGTCCCTTTTGGTAACTGGGCCTTGGCTTCCGTCTCGGATACTTCAAATCTCCCTGGTGCAGCACACACCGGGAGTTGCCTTCCACTGCATAGCGGGGACAACCCACATGACTGCACGGTCTCTTAGCTTTGTACGGCATTGCCTTTCCTCCCATTCTTCCCACGGTTCCCATAGAATCCCTGATCAAGATCATCCATGGTCAAACAGTCCTTTCCGATGTAGATCAATGTTGTGGCCTCATCACTGTGACCCAAATATTCAGAGATTGCTTTCAGCTTCCAGGTCTTCTTCAGGAGTGTTGTGGCAAAGTAGTGACGGAAGCTGTGGGGGTGAAGACCATAGATCCCAACCCTTTCCCCTGCTCTTTTCACCAGATCATGAATCCCCTGACTGGAATAAGGTTGTCCGGGAGATGATTCAAACAGGAAGCTGAGAGTATCCGGGAACTCCTTTGCAATCCGCTTCCGAAGACCTCCCTTGATTCTGACGACTCTCTGTTTCCTGCCTTTCCCCATGATCCTGACATGGAACTCTGACTCCCTCCGCTTTCTCACATGAGATAGTCTCACACCAGTCAGTTCAGAAACCCGGACTCCCGTATTTGCCAGGAACTCTATAATCACTCTACTTCTTGGTTTCGAGGCCTGAAGGATCTGGACAATGTCCTCAAAGGTGATCTCAATATCCCGGTTTTTTTTCTTCGCATCTCTGGGCAAGCGGAAAGAACGGAACTCGGACTCCATTCTGTAGTGAGTCAAAATCTTCTCATCCTCAGTCATATCAGAGCAGTCAAGATTGTCAATCAGATAGGCCTTTACGGCAAAAGCATAGGTCTTGATTGTTGCCGCAGCCATTCCCTGATCAACCAGAGATTCCAGCCACTCAATTTCATTCCCTATATTTTCCGGAATTCCCTGATCAAGGCACCAAACGCTAAATCTCTTGCATATCTGCATATATTTGCCATTTCTGTACAAATTTCGCGAATGAGCGGAAATTAGATTTTCTTCAAGGTTTTTCATGCTTTAAGGCCTTAATAACTGGAAGGTTAATGGGCTTAATTAGAGACACCTTACCTCCGCTCATTGTGAATACAAGCCCTACATCGCCATAGGGTGTATCTTTCATTCTCTCAATCAGTTGGCTGATATGTCTCTGAACCTCAGGAGTCATGATATCTTGTTCACCTGACTGCTGATTCATCCCATAGCCCTCTTCTGCCGAGCCTCCTGGAACTCTTCAAACCACTGGCGGTGAGCATTCACCTCATCAGGATCATTGAAGTCCTTCACCTCCATCCCGCAGCCAGGGCAGGAAGAGAGCGTCGAGGAAGCTGACCAGGTCTTTTCACAGACAGGGCACTGATGGAACACAGCTTCATCAGGTTTTGCCGGTGCAGCTTGCCGGAAGCTTTTCTCTGATGCTCTCTTGAGAACCTTCGGGAAATCAGTTGAATGAAACCGATCTATCTGGGAAGGAGTCTTGGATTTCATGTATGACTCAAATCTCTTGAGAACCCACTCTGGACCATACTTGTTGAAACATTCCAGGAGGATCTTGTTTTCAAGTGGAGTGAAGTAGAACATGGAATCCTTTGTCCTGGTCTTCACCAGACGGATCATCTCCTCTTTCAACTCTGCCAAAGAAAAACCCGCCGTAGGTGGAGAGGACGCCGCAGGCGGAAGGGATTCTTCATTTTCAGCTGAGTTATCCACAACCTCCTGTTTTCCCTCTTGCGGAGAGATTTCTTTTTTATAACTTCCTTTATAATTGTGTTCTGTCACCGGTGGGGCGGTGGACCCGATGGGCGGTGAATTGACCCACCGGCTATTTAGTGTCTCTAATTCTGGGGACGCTATATCTGCCGTAGGTTCAATTTCTGAACCACCGGAGTTATCCACAGGCAAAACCTGATTTTCCGGTGGGTCAATTTCCGTACCACCGGTATCATTCTGACCACTCCTTTCAGCCTTTTTCTGTATCCATGCCATCAAAGATTCTGCATCCCAAGTGGACTTCAGGATAATCTTATGATCGCCAAATTGACCATCTTTACCCTGATTCTGAGAGTACTGAATAAGCCCTGCAGCTGAGAGAAAAGCCTTGGCTTTTTTCACCTTGGCAACTCCCCATCCAAGTCCATTTTTGATGTAATTCACATTGGCTTTTACAGCCTTTGAGCCCTGTACCCTGGACGCAAAAAGAAGATGGTCATAGAGCTGTTTTGCCTCCAGACCATCCTTCCCATGGGCCATAAAAAACTTATACATTTTGACAGAAACTATCAAAAAATCATTATCACAATCCAGTTCAAACTGGTTGTCGAAAAATGCAGTACCCCCGGATTGATCAAGGGGGTTTTCTGCGGTTTGTCCCTTAACGGGACTCATGTATTGAGCATCCTATGCATTGTCATTAACCTCTTTCATTCTATTTGCCGCTTTAGCGGATAATATTCGATTTTTTTTATTGGCGGCAGCTTTCTGCTTCCGCTCTCTACGGAGTATCCGTATTAAACGATTTGTGAACTTCAAAAGATCCAGATAATCATCCTGACTCGGATTCTGGATTCCTTTGAAGTATTCGTAATCTCCTTTTATCACTCAGACCTCCTTTAATTGACTTTAACAATTCTGAACTCCTTGTCATAAACTGCCTTACGCTGTGCATATTGACTGATCATGCTTCTCTGAGTTCCCAATTCGTTTGCAATTTCATCAGCACTACCGATCATTATGCAAACATCCTCTTTCCAAAGCTGATAGTAAGCTCTGGGAGTTCTCTTCCCCCGGATCTGTATCCCCCTGGCAGCAGCATCTGTTGTAAACTTATCAATCCGAATATGGACAGGGACATGTTCAGGATCAACAACTGGTAAATGTAGAATTGTCCTATACAACATAAGCCCCCCTACACCGCAAAGAGATCCATCTGATCACCATGTTCTTTGCAGGTATTATCAGCAGCAGAAACCTCAAGCATGTCTTTTCCTTCAAACGAAGGGATAACAATTTTCTTTTGCTTAACCGGCTCAGAGGAAGTCTCTGAAGGGGCTGGTTCCACATCTGGAACATGTGAGTAAGTCACAACAGAATAGTCAAACTCAATCCTTCTCTGCACCAGAGGGATCAGTTCATTCAATTTAGGGTGATTCCTCTCAATCAGCACCGTTCTTACATCCTGCCAGACATTCCATACAGACCCCAAAGGTAGTGACTCAGTATCACCAGTCCTGATGCTCCCGACTCCCTCAAAACAGATCATGCTCTTCCCTTTCCATCCCGATCCTCCAGGAACACGGAAAGGCGTCACTACAATATGGGGAGATCCTACCGGCCCAGGTAGAGTGATCGTCTCTTCACAAATCTGGAAATTGGCCCCGTTAGCTGTGATGACATCTTCACCAGAGAGAAAAGCCGGACAGGTTTTGAGCATCCCTGATGCATAGATTTTTTCTATTGAACATTTATCATCAATATAGTTTTGACAGCTTATACAGAACATGAAACTACCCCTTCAACATACTCATAGGCATAGTCGGAAATCTCAGTGCCTGGAATACCTGCCTCAAGCAATTTATCAAGAGCCTCTGCCAATCGCATTATAGGACCAATCCGCCCTCCTCCATTCCGTGTCTGTGTATAGCTGTAAATAAAGTCCAGGATATCCTGATGGTCATAATCAAGCCGTATCAGCAATCGTATGGGCCCACATATCAATTCAAGGTCAGGATTCATTTTCTTCTCCCATTACCATTTCAAACCACTCGGCAAACTCCCAGGCAGGATGCCCAGGGAATCGCCTTTGAAAAATATCCCATTGACCCAGGACAACACTTCCTGAATGGATACGTGCCAGGTCAATGAGAATCGTTATCTCTTTCTCAACCAACTCCCAGTGATACGAAAGCTCAGCTTTGTGAATAAACTCAGCCTTGGATATCCGGGACCGATTAGCCAAGAACCTTCTCCATATACTCCTCTACAGCTTTCCGAATCGCCTTGTAGGGGGCACCGTTGTACATCAGATCCATAGCGGAACAATTCACAAGACTGATTATTTCCTCACCCTGCACCAGGCGAATATCAGATTTTCCAATCTCAACAGACCACTTTCTTTCCGGCGGGGATGAGTTAGCGCAATGTTGCGCTTTCTCATTCTTTTGATCCTTTATCTCCCTGTAGGCCTGATTAACAGATTTCTGACCTGTACGGATAGCTTCCTTCTGCTGATCAGACCCATCCTTTTCAACAGTCCTGATCTGCTCCACTTTCCGTGCAGAGACACCAACAATATTTGCAGTTCTCTGGGATGACTTTCCTTTGAAACCATCTGATTGCCTTCCTTTACCAGTTATCTGGTCAATCTTTTTGACATACTCATAAATCTCAGATTCAGTGAGATTCCGCCGGTCCAACTGTTCATGAATTGCCCAGTCCAAAGCAGCATCTACAGAAGGGAAACCCTGAGTCCAGGCGGGAATTTCAGAAAGACCATTGATGCCCGCAGCCTTTGTTCTTGTAAAACCGGCCACAAGGGACCGGGTTCCATCAGGGAAAGTCCCGATAATGACAGCAAATTTCCCGTCAAAACCATTTACTCTGATGGAATCAGAAATTGATTCCAGGTTTCCTTCCTTGATAGGAAAGAGATTTTCAAATTCCGGCATTTTCGGGATGGAAGCCACAGGTATCATCACTGGTACACGGGTCTTCAAATCCCTGATTTCATCACCTAATTGGGCTATGCTCAGTCCTCCAGTAATATCCTTTTTCCCAGGATTCTTATTTACAGATAGAGTCTTTCCCATCAGAAAACCTCTACATCAAGAGGGCTGCCAGTCACAAACTGGACCAGTTCCTGGACAGCAGAAAACAGCTTGATTTTCCGTTTTGATTTTGAGATCCCTTCATCAAGATCGATATACCGTTCTACCAGAGTAGTCTCCGGAATCCTGAAAGGAAGGATATTTTCGAAGGAATCATTGAACAGCTGAATCAGCTGATTTGTGAAGTTTTCCGGATTGTCTGTTCTGGGCCTCACAAAGTAGTTGATCAGAAGATACCAGCGTTCAAGAAATTCAGGGCCAAGATCCTGGACAATCTGATCACGGAAGAAGCTTGCCCCTTTCCAGTCCCACTGTGCCAGGCTGACAGGAGTGATTACCAGGTCTGCTGCATAGAGCGCATTCAAAACAATATTGTCCCAGGTGGGTGGGGAATCGATGATGCAGTAATCGTAGGATTCTGATACCTGAGGAAGCATTCTTTTCAGGGTCATATGACTGATGGCTCTGAGATTCACCAGGTGAAATGAAGACGGAATAATGTGGATATTATCCAGCTGATCCGTTGGAATTACATTTCCGGAAAGATCACCTGAATGCAGTGCATCCGCTATGGAGTGGGTATCCATCAATTCAGCATCACTTACATAGTAGAATGACATGGAGTTATTTATATCCATATCGATACACAGTACCCGCATTCCAGCCTGTCCCAGAAAATTGGAGAGCATGATGGAATTGGAAGATTTACCAGACCCACCCTTGATTGAAGGAAAGACAATAGTTTTCATACAGCCACAGCCTCCTTCTGTTCAGCCTTGTTCAGATCTTTCAGTTTTTTTTCAACTGTAGATTTCTGCATCTTGAATACCGGCAATCCCCGCATTTTCATGTATTTTGCACATTCAGGACAAAGGCATTTCCCATGAAAATGGTGAGTTGCTTTTTCTCCACATCTTTTAAACTCACCATTTCTAACGAGATGAAACCCGCAGGTGAGAAAATTAACTTTTTCCATGTTTGACCTCACATGATTAAAATAAGTGGCACTCTCTCCACCCGTCACACAACTTTAACCAGATCTCCTGCGGCCGCAGGGCATGTGTCGCAAAAATAACAAGCTGGTCAGGCTTAATGGGTAAGGAAGGGATTGAACCTTCTCGGGAGGGATAGCTGGATACCTACCCGAATCGCCATTCTTACCCAAGGCGTCAGTCTTTCCTGACAGTCAGGGCCTAACTCACCATCCAGGCATTTCACCATGAAAGTTTTTATCCGGTCTCAGTATTTGACGATCGTTAGGACGTCACACCGGGGTTTATCAACGGGATTTTCCTTTCCCTATGGACTGACCGGGACTCGAACCCGAACGCCGGAGGCCTCTCAATCTCCGAGGGTGCTACCAATTACACAACCAGTCCGATTTAATATCAGGAGAAATCTCCCATAACGATCTTTTCACGATCTTCCAGGGACATCATGTTCCATTCCCTTTCCCGATCTTCTTCATCACGCTCTGCCCATTCACGATAGGACTGCAACTTCCAGCGGCGGCGACCAGTCACAAAATCAGACTGTCCATAATTCGGCATTCGCCAGGGCTCTTTATAGAGCATTGATTTACTGATCCCTTCCCTATCAGCAATATCTCCAATAGTCAGAACAGGTTCACCGATGATGGCAATCAGATCAGACAGAAGATTCTGAGTAACAGAGACCTTCTTTTCTAAACGCCGGAAATCTTCCATTGATGCTATTTCCATAACTCCCTCTTGAAAGCGCAATGTTGCGCTAACTCCTCAACTCAATAACGAGATCATCGTAAGACTCAGTCTCATTTAAAATCTGTGATTTCATCAAAACTTTATCTCTGGAATCACACATAGCTTTAAAGCATTCCTCTACCACAACGGATAAATCCCCATCTGAAGCAACTGCCATATAGTACCTTCTCTCTGCTTCTGCCCATTGCTGGATCAAATTGTAGAGATCTTGTTTATCTTTTCTTTCAAGGGTCATGGGTTGCTCCTATTCAGAAAGCGCAATGTTGCGCTATTTCCTGATAACAATGACTTCACCCGAATCACCGGCTCTCTGATCCAGGTACCCAGAAAGGGCTTCTTCAGTGATGTCCTGTAGCTTCCTTTCCTGAAATACTGAAAGAGCTTTCAGTTTTCGATGTAGTTCTGTTGGTATAGGGATATTTTTATAAGTTCGTTTTTCAGCACTCATACGGACATTAATAGTACGTTATTACGCACCTGTCAATACATTTCTACATTTTTATAGAAAAACAGTGCGTAAAACCGTATTATGAGACGAATAGTAGAGTATGGGAAATTTTAGTCAGAACCTTGAAAAACAATTAAAGCTCACAGGTATTACAAAAGCAGAACTCTCAAGAATGTCTGGAATATCAAAATCTACAATTCAGCAATGGGACAAGAAAGGTGCAATCCCTAAAGCTGATGCTGCTTTAACGATTTCAAGAATACTTAAAACTTCTGTAGAAGCATTACTGACAGGGGAAACAAGCTTTGATCCAGCAGAGATGTATATGAAAAAAGATCCTGAATTACGTTCCCTGGTCATTAAACTTGGACTTCATCCGGAGCTGATACCCAGGGTAGATGCTTATCTGGAAGGATATATGGAGTCACATGGCTATAATCTGGATGCTGATAAGAAAGAAGGGCAGTCTGCCGGATAATTGACTTCCCCACCTGAAATTAAACAGGAAAATAATGAATCAGACAATAGGGCTATTTTATATAACTTTAGTTAGTGTTCATTCAAAAGACCACCTAAACAGTCAGAAAACCATTGCTAACTAAAGTTAGCCTTCCATTGTGTAATATAGCTGATATAATTTTAAAGTTAATATCTTTGATTTCATCCTTCAGGAGCCTCTCAATGCTGTTCGGAAAGAAAAAGAGTGAAATTAATCTAATGCCATCGGTTTTAGATATTGTCAATCAATTCCAAAAACAGACAAACACTTCTCAAAATGAAGCTATCAACTATCTTATACAAATGGGATTCGAGGCTTTTACAGAGTTATCAAATCCGAAGCCCAAGAAAAAACCGAGAAAAGAAACCGCTCCTCCCGAATTCCAAAAAGATCTTGATTTTATTGAAATGACAATGATGTATAAAAAATCAAGCTCGCCAGAGCCTGTATCATATGAGCTACGGATTAAGGAAATATACAGGAAAAATGATATCCATTACATCAAAGCTATCAAAAAGGGAGAGCGAGCTGTAAAAAGTTTCAGAGTTGACCGAATCAAAGAACTTTGGCTAGGAGACCAGCCAATCATAGATCCATTAAACTTTTTCCTGGAAGGAGTAATAAGTGTCACTTAATTCTGATGATGTATATGATGTTATCGAAACTGCACTAGGTGTTGAGAAAAATGCCATAGAAGACACCTATGAAAATGGCTTATATAAGTTTGGCTTTTATAATAACCATGGAGTCAGAAAAGTAATAGGAATTACTCCTTCATGCATGAACGATATGACAGATGGTTGGGTTTATAACAAGATCAAGGAATCTGAAGGCTTACTATCCAGCTCAAGCAGTCAACATAATTCAATTACAGTAGATACATTTCAAGGAGATTCAAGTGAAAGCATTTTACATTAATGAGATGAAGTTTAACACAACAAATAAAGAAGAAGAGATAATTATTAAACATGCTCCAGCAATGAGGATCAAAAATTATGAAACTTATGCTGAGTTTGCTCATTCAGCAATATCATTTGGAGTCAAGTCAAAGGATTTAGACAAAAAGGTATATGTGACTATTTCAGAAAGTGGTGAACAAAATAGACTTGGTATTGATGATGTTTTTGAAATCTATAATGTAAATGTATTCACTCGAACTGATGGGATTTGTATTCTTGACACTAAAAGAGAAATATTTAAGGCATTAAATGCTCAAATTCAAACAAATACAGAAATAAAAAAATATCTATCCTTCTCAATGAAAAATTACAAGCTTGAAGAAATTATTGTGAAAAAAAGCTTAGCAGCTTCTGGCGTATGGTTTTCAGGATCAGGAATGAAAAAACTCGGTTTGAAAGCTGAAGCTATCTTTTCAGATAACGTAATTAGTAGCGATGATTACAAAAGGAATTTAAGAATAGGAGGCACAATTTCAATAGTAATGTTTAAAATAACTGTAGATGAAGTTGAATATACTGTTGGTATAACTGAAATAGGTGGAATAATTCTTTATTCAGAACCTGATACACTTGAGAAACAGTTAAAATTGGTTGAATATATATATGATAATATTCTTAAATAATTATGGCTCCTCTATTAGTACTGCTAGGTATCACAGTAATTGATCTCTTTATCACCAAAGGTGAAAGCTTTCCAATAACTGGATTGATAAGCTTACTTGCATCTGTTCTTTTAGCAGTTTTCAATTATAAATCTCTACTGATAATTGGAAAAATATGGATTGATAAGCTATTAAATAGATTTTCAAATTTTATTGAATTCCGGTTTGAATACGATGAGATTAATGAACCACCCTCACCCCAAGAAGTTGTCGATTACATGTTCAACCACTTCGATATCAAGAGAATTGCTCAAAATAGTTTATCTAAAATTGCTTTTGATCTTAAAACTGAAAGCTTTAATTACAATATGACTATTAACCAAGATGGGAATTCTCTCTGTTTGTATATTGAAGACCTAAAAGTGAACAATAGAGAATACAATGACTTCGAGGAAGATCTAAAAATTATTGAAGATAAACTATCAGTCATCATAAGAAAAAAGCCCACTTATTTTATCCTTTCTCAATACCAGAATCTAAACCCGACATTTTCTGCTATGTTCAATCATGTAAAAGTTAAGGAAATAAATTACGGGTCCTTCAATTTCACTGTACAAAAACGTAAACAGGAACTGAATATCACTTTGACAAAAGATAGCGTATATGCCAGCATCACATCATTTCTTGAACTAAAACAATTCCTGGGAATTGCCAATGGGGTGAATACTTACATATTTACTGTACTAAGATACTTCTCGTAATCATTCTGTAATAAGATATTATTTTCACACAGCATTAGACAGAGATATCATATCTCTTACCATAAGGATACTTAAGACCATGAAAACCCAAAATCAATTTCGTTATGGAAATAAACTTTACAGTTTCAATAATGATGAAAAAAAGAAACTGATTAGTGAATACAAAAAAGATCTTGGATCTGTAATAAAAGAATTACGAGAAATTGAAAAAGTCTGCATTGTCCCGGATTGCATTTGTAAGCCTATTAAATCTCATTCTATCCAGAAAAGTAAACATTTAAAAAGCATTTCTGAAGCCGGAAAGGTCTATGGAAAATCTATGAATCAGATAGAGATTGAATCATTCATTGATGGGGAGCTGAAATTTAAAGAGATGGGTATTAAACAAGCTTCTGTTTTCAATGGTTTTTGTCAAAAACATGACAATGAAATATTTAAAGAGATAGAAGATGAGGATCTTGATGAAAGATCTCTTAGGCATAATTGTCTTCTTTTTCTTAGGAGTATCTCTTATGAAATAAGAATGAAAGAAGAAATGTTTGATTTTATAGAAATGGGCTTAATAAAGAAAGGTAGAAATAAATTAGCTAAAAGAGAATCAAGAAAACACAAGAAATTACTAAGAAAACTATATAGTGACTTTACTTTACTATATGAAGCAATTAAAAGTAATAAACTTGAAAACCAGTTTGGCTTTGCTTCTATCACTACTTCTAAGAAATATGGAATAGCATTGAGTACAGTTATCAATAGAAGATCGTTTTTTAAAAGCATTCTCCCAATAGCTAACAACTTTGATTATTTTGGCGTATCCTTTTTCCCACATGAAGATGGTTCAGCTTTCAATATTATATGGAGAAAGGGTTGGTCTATACTTATGAAAAAATTATTAATACGTGAAAAAGACAATATTCTCAAATTTATCAATCATATCATTGTATCAGAGACAGAAGACACTTTTTACAATATTGGATTATTCAAGAAGCTTGACAAGCAAAAGCAGCACTTAGTTAAACACAATGCTATGCCATCATATACAAGAACAGAAAGTGAAATCCCCTATATTTTGGATGACTTTATAATGAACTAGAATTTTCAAGTAATACGGATTTCAACTTAGTTAACCTATCTTCCCCACTTCTATGATCATATTCTTTTCTATATCTGGTATGACCCATCAACTCCTTAACAGTTTCAAGATCCAGATCCATCAATTTCCGTGTTTCAAAAGAGTGACGGAGACAATACTGAGTCCGTCCCTGCAGATCAACCTTTGCCCTTCTGGCGGAAAGCTTAAAATGCTTCAATGAAGTTTCAACCTTAATGCCTTCCGTATTTGCAGCGGGGAAAATCAGTTCATCAATTTCCGGATCTGTTTCTTCCAGGTAATCATCCAGCAGCTGCAGAGTAAGATCTTCAAGAAGCCCGAGTTTATACCCCTTCCCTTTCTTTGTAGTCTTAATAGAATCCTTATACTGGCCCGTCACAGTATCGATAGAGCCTGTGGTATAGATTCCCCCCACAGAGCTGTAATAAGCTCTTCTGGTTAATCCTGCGACTTCTCCAGGGCGGAAGCCAGTATCTTTCATGATCATAAAAAACACAGTCCACTTAAGCCCCTGCCAGATCCGGAGGAGTTCATCCCTGTCATCTGGAAACAGTTTTCTCATTTCTATATCTGTGAAGTGCTTTCGTTCCTGATTCTCTTCACTGATCTCTTCTACTGCAGATGCAGCATTCTCTTTCACATACCCCTGGTACTTGGCTTCCTCCAGGATGATCCGGAAGACATGCAGAACCTTGTTCTTGGCATTATCAGAAAGTTCATTCTTTGTCCGGACAGACTCAAGATCCAGAAACCAGTTATCAATCTCAACGGTGGTAATGCTGCTGATCAACCGGCTGCCGAACTCAGGGATAATATAATTATCCAGACGCCCCTGGTGGGCACGGAAATAGTCAGAAGCAAAGCTCTTCTTTTTCCGCATTAATCGCTTCATCCAGAACTCATTCCCTGGAACAAAAAAGCCGTCGGCAAATTGCTTCAGGGTGGGAATCTTCTTCCGTATCTGTCCGGCCGCTTCCCGGTTCGCTTCTGCCCAGCGGATGGCATCATCCCGGTCTGTACAATTTGTTGTAATCCACTTGCCCGGTGTATGGGCAAACTGAATATAAAATACACCTTTTCGGTCCTTCCGGCACCACAATTTATAGGGCTTCATACCTAAAATTAGAACCTGAATAAGGCTTACAGTCAACCAATTTATCAACCACAAGGGCATTAAAAAAGGCTAAATCACTGCATAGCAATAACTTAGCCTTTAAAAATTGTGCCGGTGACCGGACTTGAACCGGTACGGGCCTAAGCCCACGAGATTTTAAGTCTCGGGTGTCTACCAATTCCACCACACCGGCAACACCATCGCTATATTACATGTCTCTTCTGCCTTGGTCAATCAGTTTTTCAATGAGATTTAGACAAGCTGTTTCACTTACATCAATTTCATTGCATTTTTTGAAACAATAAGGATTTATTTTTCACTTCTCTTGACAGTATATTGGCTGATGCCTATATTTTACCAATACAAATAGACCTTTGCTTTAAGGAGTAAATGATGACAAGCTATAAAGACCTTGGTTTATCAAATACAAAAGAAGTCTTTAAAAAAGCTGTAGACGGCGGATATGCAATCCCCGCTTACAACTTCAACAATCTTGAGCAGCTGCAGGCCATTATCCAGGCCTGTGTTGAATCAAAATCACCCGTTATTCTTCAGGTATCCTCCGGTGCCCGTAAGTACGCCAACGCCACTCTGCTGAGAAACATGGCCAAGGGTGCTGTAGAGTATGCCAAAGAACTGGGATATGAGATTCCTATCGCTCTTCACCTGGACCACGGCGATACCTTTGAACTGTGTAAGGACTGTATCGACAACGGATTCTCTTCTGTTATGATCGACGGATCCCACCACTCTTACGAAGAAAATGTTGCTCTCACCAAGAAGGTAGTAGAGTATGCTCACCAGTTCGACGTAACAGTTGAAGGAGAACTCGGAGTTCTCGCAGGTGTTGAAGACGACGTTGTAGCAGAAACATCTACTTATACAAAACCCGAAGAAGTGGAAGACTTTGTTAAGAAAACCGGTGTTGACTCACTGGCTATTTCAATTGGTACTTCTCACGGAGCCAATAAGTTCACTCCCGAACAGTGTACCAGACATGCCGACGGCGTTCTTGTACCCCCTCCCCTCCGTTTCGACATCCTTGAAGAAATCGAAAAAAGAATCCCCGGATTCCCCATCGTTCTTCACGGTTCCTCTTCTGTACCCCAGAAGGAAGTTGACACAATCAATAACAACGGCGGTAAACTGAAAGATGCTGTAGGTATTCCCGAAGAGCAGCTCAGAAAAGCAGCTAAATCTGCCGTATGTAAGATCAATATTGACTCTGACGGACGTCTGGCTATGACAGCTGCCGTTAGAAAAGTTTTCGCTGAAAATCCCGGTGAGTTCGACCCCAGAAAATATCTTGGTCCTGCCAGAGACGCTCTGAAAGAACTGTACAAGGCTAAAAACGAAAACGTACTGGGATCTGCCGGTAAGGCATAATTCCTGCTTAGAAATAAGCCTGATAAATCCCTGCTGAGGCAGGGATTTTTTTGGCCTGGAAAATAAAACAGAATAAAAGGCTGCTTTATCGGATGGATATAAATATCAGAGAAAATATGAGCGACAGTCATTTCCATATTATGGAGATGATCAGAAAAGGGTTGGAGCCGGAATCTGTCTTTGAAGCATTGAAGAATGCCGGAGCCGGTTACCTTCTGGACGCGGGTGTCATTCTCGATGATTTTGAAGAACGCCTGGTCTGGAAAAAGAACTATGAAAAACTCTTTTTTGCTGCGGGCATCCATCCCAATATCCCTGCAGAACAGTGGCCCGAAAATTATGAAACGACTCTTGAAACCCAGATAACCCACCCTCTGGTCAAAGCCGTTGGTGAAACAGGTCTCGATTTCTTCAGAGAGTTTTCATCATTAGAGGATCAGTACCGTCTCCTGAATCTTCATTACAAGCTGGCAGGCCTTTCAGATAAGCCTCTTATCTTTCACATCCGGAATGCGGAAGCTGAAATGCAGGAGTGGATCTCAGCAAGAGACTTCCCCATGGGTGCCGTCCTCCACTGCTTTCCGGGAGACCTGTCCCTGGCAGAAACTGCACTGGAAAAGGGATTCTACATCTCCTTTGCCGGGAATGTGACCTTTAAAAATGCACAACCCCTCAGAGACGCCCTGCAAATCATTCCCCTGGAAAGATTGCTGATCGAAACAGATGCCCCCTACCTGGCTCCCCACCCGAAACGGGGAAGGAATAATCATCCGGGACTTATCGGATACAGTTATGAATGCATTGCATCAGAAAAGAAAATCTCCCTGCAACAGCTGACAGAAACTGTAGACACAAACCTCAAAAACCTGCTCAGAATCCAGGCCTCCCTGCCCTGACTCTCCTACTGACGTAAGGGGAATTATCTGAACTGCAAAGAGTTTTTTAGCAAAAAAAAGCTGACCCGCTCCGGGTCAGCCCATTTATCTAAAAAGACGTGTTAATCACCAAGCATCAATGATGTCATCTTCGTCTCTGCTCTCTTCTGCGAAGAGGTCAGTAACGGCTCTGATATCATCCAGATAGATATAGTAGTTACCGTAGGTTTCATCCAGATCACAAAGAATATTGAATCCCTGAATGGTTATACCCATTTTGTTGTTGTAGTGATAATCCCTCTGTACGATGGAAGGGGGTACTGATACAGTAACTTTTTTCCAGCCTACAAAGTTGAGTTTACCCATATTGATAAATGCTGTGTTTCCGAAGTGATCGGAGATTTCCAGCTGAAGCACATGGTTGGTATTTCTACCGGCAACCCATACAGAGATAGTCTTTGTTATACCTTCAATGGGAAGAGGTCTTACAGGACGGATAGAGAATGTGCTGGCGCCTCTCTTGTAGAAAGAGACCTTCGCACCAAGAACAAAATCATCCGGCTCATCTATGCCAGCTTCTTCTTCACCTTCAATGGGCTCCTTGTCCAGAGGAGATCCCTCAAAACGTCTGAGCTGAATAAGTCCTTCATCAGAAGCCATGATACCGTACCAGAGTCCGGCATCTTCCATCTTGGATACAGAAACTTCTTTCAGTTTCTGCTGCGCAGAAGTAATACCAATCTCTTCAGGATTGGGATCTCCCGCATCCTGGGCAAAAACAAGTCCTCCCAGGGCTATAGTCATGACAAGGCTAAGCAATAATGTTTTTTTCATTTTATTTCTCCTCACTCTCCAGCTTCTTCACTGCCCCAGATCTCGGCAATCCTATCAGGAGAAGTCAGGCCAAATCCGTCGTAGAAAGTTTCATGCTTGTCAGTAATGATCTTCAGGTTGTCAAGATAGACATAAAAATCATTAACATTTTCTGAAGGGTGTGTGTGGATGACAAATTTTGTCAGTCTCAATCCTCTGTATTCTGGTTTGTAGACAACAGACTGTCTGATGTAGCTGGGAATATCCAGATACATGTTCTTCCATCCCACAAACTTTATACTTCCGGGAACTCTTTTGTTATCAGACTGAATCAGGTCCAGTCTAAAGGAAAGTCCTTCATAATCTATGAAATGCGCTTCAATACTGTAGTTGTAATTGGAACCCCAAACCCACAGATCAACCATTCTTACACGTCCGGGAAGATCAAGAGGTTTGGCAACCCAGTCATCACCTTCACCGACACCGGGAACGATTTCAACCTGATTGTATCCCATACGGTCATACTTGGTGTTAATACCCAGAACCTGCAGTTCCTCTGCATTTTCGGGATTGGGACCAAAAAGATCATCGGGCCATGTATTGGGGACGTAGGTCATTCGGGGATACCCCTCGGTGGAGAACTTACTGCCCTGTACCTGCCAGTTAACAGCAGATCCGTCAGCAAATGTAGAAACACCTGGACCATCAAAACTTTCGACAACAACAGCTTCCAGCTTCAGTGTTTTCTCGTCAGCAAACAGAAAACCTGTGCTTAGAGTGAACACTAACAAGCCTGAAATCAACAGGCAGCCACGTCTCATTCTATACTCCTTATTAATTTTCAAAGAAACAATTTATTATTTATTCAAAATGAATTATATTTCTCTGGCGATTTCATGTCAAACCATTTTTTGGTTTTTATAACTCCCGGAAGAGGCTATTAATCTTCATAAAATAAACATTTACTTCCGGATAAATTTATTTTCCACTTTTATTTTTTTCCCTTTAGAACCGCTTTTAACTGCAGATAATGCCGCTTTTAACTGTCCTGTATAGTCTTCGGTTATGATACCGTAAGCGGATTCGGGAAGAACCGGATTATCAGGCAGGACATAGATGGCCGGGATATCCTCCCCTTCGGGAAGTGAACGGAAGAATTCTTTATAGACCTCAGGGGAATAGGCCAGAATGATGTAATTCTCCGTCTGGAAATCATAACGGGAGAAGAAGGATTCGATCTTCAACTGTACATCTGCCGTATTTTCATTCAATACAAGGATGTTATCATTCAGTACCGGATTATCTCCCCACGGGCCGAGGAGCGCCTTCTTTTCCTGTTCGCCGGCGGACTGCTTTTCCCAGAACACTGTGAGAGGAACAATCCCCTCATTATTCCAGAGATTCAGCAGCTCCTGACCCACAAGACTGAGAGCCTCGGTACCGGAACTGATAATCTGTGTGATTTCAGGATAATCCAGCTCCCTGCTGCCGCCGATCAGAACAGTTCTGACATTAGGGGGAACCTGAATGGCCTGGTGGTATTGGTAAAAATTGATAAAACCTTTGTAACGACCGCTGTTAAGAGCTTCTTCCGCCTCTTTGATGGAAGATGGATTTTCCACAGGATTGACAGTTTCGATCCTCAAGCCGGATGTGAGGAACAGCACTCTTTTTCTGATGTGATAAAAACGGACATCCGAAGAGGCAAAATGATCAAAGTAGGGATCTTCAATAATGAGAACTCTTTTCCCGGAGCAGGAAAGCGTCATTACAGCAAACAACACCAGTATCAGTCTGCGGGAAAATAGTTTCATCTGCTTCATATACTTTGAATCAGCCCAGAGCGCCTCGTGACTCAAGATAGTAGAGGACCTTGGAAGCTCCTCCCAGTATGATGAGGGTTATATAAAAAAGAACCATCCTGTTTACAATATTCATAACCGGAAGAGCATTGAGAAACAGGGGCAGAACAAACAGAAGAACCGTAAAAACTGTTTTTTTTACATTTCCCTCTGAAAGGAAAGACCTGCAAAGCAGAACCGCAGCCAGGAGTACCGTGAAAAGCCTGATCAGAGGAAGCAGTACCGCCGTGTAGGGTGTGACAGCTGCTTTGAGCACAAGAGCTTCACTGATTGAAAACATAAAGTAATAACCGCACAGCCATGCCGTCAGTTCTCTGAGAGGAATTCCGGTATAAGATTTTTTTCTGAATATGAGAAACAGAAAGAGTAATACCGGATAAAGAATAATCCCCTCTTTATTAAAGAAGGTATAGCTGTAGATTCCCATGGGAGACCAGTTCAGGGGGAAATACACATCCAGACCCCACTGAAAGAGGATAACCGGAACCGCGACCACCAGTCCGTAGAAAAAAGGGAGTATTCTGTCGGTCATACGGACATTATCCTGATCAAACAGATACTGTACTGCCCAGTAGGACAGGGGCATTAATGTCAATAAAAAAACTACCATATGAAAGCTATTATTAGCATGTTCGCCGGGATTAAACAAGAATGAGAGAAAGAGTATTTAAAGTAGTGTTCCATATGCTCTGGACACAATTCAAATATTCCTTTATATTCCCACAGGTTAGAAGAAGGTATGCCCTTTGACTCTTCTAGGGTGAATATGTTATATTTTCTCTTAAATTTGAAAGGAAGAGTGTTATTCAAATGAATAATTCCAAGGAGGAATGTTGGCTGTTAAAGATTTAAGGATTAATGAGCAGATCCGTGTGAGAGAAGTTAGACTCATCGATGATGAGGGTAACCAGAAAGGTATTGTAGCAACTAGAGATGCACTGGAAATGGCAAGAGAAGCCGGCGCTGATCTTGTGGAAGTCGCTCCTCAATCCAAACCGCCAGTTTGTAAGATTCTTGATTACGGAAAATACAAGTTTGATCTTGAAAAAAAGAACCGTGAACAGAAAAAGAAACAGACTTTGGTGAAACTTAAAGAAGTCCGCATGCAGCCCAAGATCGAAAAACACGATCTTGCCTTCAAAACAAAACATGTCCAGGAATTCCTGGATGCCGGAAACAAAGTCAAAGTGACCATTCGTTTCCGCGGACGGGAAATGGCTCATACCGAACTCGGTAGAGTTGTTCTCGATAAATTGCTTGAACTGCTGGAAGAAGGTTCATTCAACATAGACAGCCCTCCCCGTCAGGAAGGCCGGTTCATGTCTATGATGTTGAGCTCGAAAGCGAAAAAATAACATGAGGGATTCATATGCCTAAGATGAAGACACGTAGAAGTGCTGCTAAACGGTTTAAGATGACCGGCACGGGTAAAGCCAAGTACAAAAAACAGGCCACCCGCCACATCCTGACCAAAAAGTCAGCCAAAAGAAAAAGAAAACTCAGACATCCTGATGTAATCAGTTCTGCTGAGATTCCCAGACTCAAAAAATTATTGCCTTACGGTTAATAATAGAAGGAACCTAGAATGCCTAGAGCAGTAGATGGAAAAAAAAGAAAGGATCACAGAAAAAAGATCCTGAAAGAAGCCAAAGGTTACTGGGGACGCCGCAGTAAACTGCACCGCGTTGCCAAAGATGCCGTAACAAAAGCCGGACAGTACGCATACAGAGACAGAAAAGTCAAAAAAAGAGACTTTCGCCAGCTCTGGATTGCCAGAATCTCTGCAGCCTGTAGAGCCGAAGGAATCAGCTACTCCAGATTTATCAACGGTCTGAACATTGCCGGAATCGAGATCAACAGAAAATCTCTTTCCAACATGGCAATTGAAGATCCCAAAGCCTTTTCTGCCCTCGTAGAAAAAGCAAAAACTTCCTTAGGAGCGTAATATTCAATGATAACTTTCGATCAGGTTCAGTTACTGGAAAAAAAAGTCAGCGATGCAGTTCAATTGATTAAAAAGCTGAAAAATGAAAACAGTGATCTGAAAGAGGAAATTTCTCTTCTTGAAGAACAGATTGCAGAGCTTGAAAGCAGAGCCTCTGCACTGACCAGTGAACAGGAACAGATTGAAAAGGGATTTATTGATGCTCTCAGCCAGCTTGACGAACTGAGCGAAGAAAGCGGAAGCACAGAAGAGACTTCAGAAAATACAGATTCTGAAACGATTTCAGACAGTGAAGATACTGAAATTGCACAGCCTGAAGCCGACCTTGAAGATGAAACTGTTCAGGAAGAACCTGAAGCATTTGATTCTGAAGAGGAAAGCAGTGAACCCGTCATCGTAGACACAGAGGAAGAAAACAAGGACGCCGAAGCAACAGAAGCTGAAGCCGACAGCGTTGAAACCGAAGTGGAAGCGGAAGATGATTCAGAGGCTGTAAGTAATGAAACAGGCAATCAATCGGAACAGCTGGAAATTGAATCAGAAGATTCTCAGGATGAAGCCCCTGTCGAGGAAGAAACTCCGGCAGTGGTTGAGTCTTCTTTTGAGGATGCAGTTACTGAAGAGGAAACTGATGAATCCGCTTCTCTGGAAACAGAGGAAGATAAAAACTCAGGATATCCACAGAACCTGGAAATATTCTGAAAATGAAAGATGACCTGCTTAAAGTAAATGTACTGGGTGTCAATCTGACTTTGAAAACAAAGGAAGACGCCACTCAGTTAAAGCAGGTCATCTGGTTTCTTAACAAAAAAATTGAAGAAACCAGGGACAAGCATAAATCAGTTGATCAGCTGAAGCTTTCCATTCTTTCCAGCATCTACATTGTAGATGAACTGATCACACTCAAGAATTCCAGACAAACTGATATTGACAGTGCCCTCCCCCAGTCGGATATAGTTATAACCGAGGAAGTGGATCGCGCTTTTCAGAGAGTGCTGGATGTACTTGATTCAACTGTAAATGAATAACTGACCTGCGGTGTGCGTGTTTATAGGGATATTTCTCTTGCGACAAGTCATATCCATGGGGCTCCTAAATGCTTTGGACTGAATTGTTATCCCATTAGCGGAGAAACAGGACGTCCGGGAACGGAACCCCACTTGAACAGTAGAGTTCAAGAGGATGAGTTCCCTAAACGGCATCGCGGGTTTATTTAATTATAAAATAAAAAAGATAGAATTGACCTTCCTGATTTTAGAAGGTAGAATTCCAAACAGTTTTATGGCCATTGTAACAAACCAGACAATCAAGGATCTCTTCACAAGATATAAAGGCATTGAAGTCACTTTCAACAAGGAAGTGAGCAAGGCCACCGGTCTTCAGCCGAAGAAGATCTCCCTGAAATTCAAAGAAACCGCCAGACCCTGTGTGCTGTATGCCAGCAGCATGGAGTCAGCCCGGGTTATTGTTTCACTACCCAGTGCAGTGCTCCAGGAGTTGAGTGAAAACGAGACCAATGTAGCTTTGAAGCTGTCTTTTGTGAAAGATGATCAGCCAAAGCCGGTGGAATTGAATTTTTTTGTACAGGGCAGACTGGCCAGTTTCAACAAGTATTCTGTGGAACAGCCGGATGTCTACTTCTGTGTTATCAATTTTTCAACCAGACCCCCTGATGACCTGATCGAGATTCTCGGTTTTCTTCTGGAAGCCAATGTCAATGCGACAAAAAGAAAAGAAGAACGGGCTCTGGTCACCGCAGACAGTCTGAAGAAACTGGATCTCGGATCCAAAAACTGTATTGTCATTGTAGACAACCTGCCCAGAAAGGGTATTCTCAGAGATCTCTCCTTTTCAGGTTCTAAAGTCATCATTCAGGGAAATGCAAAATTCCTTGTCAACAAGACGGCTATTCTCAGAATACTGAACAGCAAAGGCGAGTATATCAATATTTCCGGAACCATTCTCAGATTTGAAGAAGTTCAGGGTCGAAGGGATCTGGCTGCCATAGCCTTGCATTTCACACTGGAAGCTCTCCCTCTCAGCTATAAAGTCATGATCAACAATTTCCTTCTGAATCACTGATCTGTCCGGAATAAAAAACATTCAGGAGACAGAATATGAATTCAGAAAAACTCAAACAGATATTATATATTTCCATTCCCGAGGACATGCAGCATACCCTGGGATCCCTCCAACTCAATCCCTCTATCCTGCTGCCCGTAGAAGTACCCGAAGGACAGAGTCCCGATACATGGAAACTGGATAACCTGAGCTGGGAAATGATTATATCCGGAATGCTGAAAGTGCTGGCCTATGACCGGGAACACAAGGACAGCGATTACTTCCGGGAGTTCATCAAGGCTGTTCGTCCCGAAATTGCTGCCGAACTGACCCAGTCTGCCGTCATCAAAGCGCAGGGCGCTGAATATGATCTGGCTGAAGAAATATTCCTGGCCCTTACGGGACTGGATACGTCTGATCTGAGAAGCCGTCTGAACCTGGTACTCCTTTATGAAAATAAACTCAATGCCACCGCCCCTGACAAAGAGACGGAACGGATGACCCTGGACAGGAACATCGGAGAACTGTATGCATCCCTTCTGCAGGAAGCCGAAGAGCTTCCCGACATCTATTTCAATGCCGCCTGGTATTACTACAGCCGTCAGGATTTCAAACGGGCCTTTGAGCTTTGCGAGAGCTACCTCACCCTGGGAGAGGATGACACCAAACGGAGTGAAGCCGAAAAACTGATGAGGGAATGCGCCGAACTGAAGGACACAAACGAAAACTACAGAGAAGCGTACAGACTGATCAGCGAAGATAAAAACGAAGAAGGTCTTCAGATTATTACAGATTTCCTTACAGACAATCCCGATGTCTGGAACGGCTGGTTTCTTCAGGGATGGGCGTTTCGCAAGCTCTCCCGCTTCGAAGAAGGACTCGAAGCCTTTAATAAGGCGGCTTCTCTGAAAGGCCCCCATGTGGACATACTGAATGAGAAAGCGATCTGCCATCTGGAGCTGGACCGGTTCGAGGAAAGCAGAGCGGCACTTGAGGAGGCTCTGGGCATGGAACCGGAGAACCTTAAAATCATATCCAATATGGGAATACTGGCCCTGAAGGAAGGGAAAAAAGAAGAAGCCGCCGGATTCTTCCGCACCGTACTTCTTATTGACCCGGAAGACAGTATGGCTGCGGGTTACCTGGATCATATAGAAAATTCCTGATTTTTCACCATAAAGGGTAAAGTCGCTTCAGCGGTGACCGAATAATCGGAAATAATTAATAAAACTTTATTTTTTTTTCAAGTTTTTGGAAACTCCGTGACGATATGAATTTTAGAGAGGAATTATCCCTCTTCGGGCAAGGATGCCCAGACACTCATTATTCATGGAGGAATATATGATTATTAATCACAACATCAGTGCAATGAGTTCACAGAGAAATCTGAACATTGCCAACAACAACTCAGCTTCAAACATGGCTAAACTGTCATCCGGTATGCGGATTAACAAAGCCGGTGATGACGCTTCAGGACTGGCTGTATCCGAGAAAATGAGATCTCAGATCCGCGGTCTGAATCAGGCATCACGGAATGCTGCGGACGGTATCTCTTTTATCCAGACATCTGAAGGATATCTGCAGGAAACAACAGATATCATCCAGAGAGTAAGAGAACTGGCCATCCAGGCTTCCAACGGTATCTACTCTTCCGAAGACAGAATGCAGATCCAGGTTGAAGTATCCCAGCTGGTTGACGAACTGGACAGAGTGGCATCTCATGCACAGTTCAACGGAATGAACATGCTCACAGGCCGTTTCGCAGCAGACAACGGATACAACACTGTTACATCTTCCATGTGGTTCCACATCGGTGCCAATATGGACCAGAGAGAACAGGTGTATATCGGAACCATGACTGCAGAAGCCCTGGGACTCCGTCAGGTTGGCAGCGGCGAGATTATGTCTATCTCCACTCCTGAGCAGTCCAACAGAAACATCGGTGTTCTGGACGCGGCTCTCAAGAGAGTCAACAAACAGAGAGCTGACCTCGGTGCCTACCAGAACAGACTCGAAATGGCTATCAAGGGAATCGACGTTGGTGCAGAAAACCTGCAGGCGTCTGAATCCAGAATCAGAGACCTGGACATGGCAAAAGAAACTGTTGACTACACAAAGAACCAGATCCTGACTCAGGCCAGCAACGCAATGCTTGCACAGGCTAACCAGAGAACACAGTCTGTCTTGCAGCTTCTCCAATAGTGTAATATAATCTTCAGTAGAGTTATGTCCGGTTTATTTTACCTGGCAGACCTTTGCTGTTGATTCTTCAGGCAGCAGTCTGAAGTTACAGTAAAGGCGATGATTCTGGTCTTTTCGGTCGGGTTCATCGCCTCTATTGGATATGAGTTCTTTGAAATACCCCTCCTGTGTATGCACAGGCCAGGGAGATTATCCGATTCCCCTACTCTTTCGGAGAGGGGGTAATCGTGTATATCTCCCTGTTCAGCTGTCGATGGTTAAGCGGCGCGATTGAAGCTTTATCCGTAGTCAGGTGCATACAGGTTTGCGGCAAGGATGCCAACAACATCTCAAGGAGGGTATATGATTATTAATCATAACATGAGCGCCATCAATTCTAACAGGCAGCTCGGAATTTCTCAGGCTGAAACAGCTAACAACATGGAAAAACTTTCTTCAGGACTGAGAATTAACAAGGCAGCAGACGATGCGTCAGGTCTGGCAGTTTCTGAGAAAATGAGATCTCAGATCCGCGGTCTGAACCAGGCTGAAAGAAATATCCAGAACGGTGTTTCTTTTATCCAGACTACTGAAGGATTCCTGCAGGAAACTCAGGACATTCTGCATCGTGTCAGAGAACTGTCCGTACAGGCTTCCAATGGTATTTACTCAGCGGAAGACAGAATGCAGATTCAGGTTGAAGTCAGCCAGCTGGTTGATGAAATGAACAGAATTGCATCACACGCACAGTTTAACGGCATGAATCTTCTGACCGGTCGTTTTGCAGAAGCATCAGCAACAGGTGATGTTATGCAGCTTCAGGTTGGAGCCAATATGGATCAGAAAGAATCTATCTTTATTGGTACTATGACTGCCGAGGCTCTGGGTCTCGCTAATGAGCAGGGTGGTGGCGGAATTGTTACCCTTTCTTCTGTGGAAGAAGCAAACCGTACTATCGGTATCGTGGATGCAGCTCTGAAAACTGTTAATAAACAGAGAGCCGATCTTGGTGCTTACCAGAACAGATTTGAAATGGCTGCCAAAGGTATTGC
>JAQQAM010000191.1 GCA_028532905.1 Spirochaetales bacterium | reverse complement strand
AAGTGTTCACCAAGTACTCCATTCAGGACCTGAAGACCCTCTCTTCCCGGATCAGAGTGGATGAAAGCATCAAGAAATATATCGTCTCCATTGTAAATGCATCCAGAGTAAAGGGCCGGCATCAGCTCCCCTTTACCCGATACATCGAATTCGGAGCCTCTCCCAGAGCATCCATCGCCCTGTACAACTGTGCCAGGGTCCAGGCTCTTTTTGAGAATCGGGACTATGTGCTGCCCGAAGACGTGAAGGCAGTGGCCTACAATGTTCTCAGGCACAGGATCGTACTCTCCTACGAAGCGGAATCTGAAGAACTGAGCAGCGACGATGTCATCAAAGATATTCTGTCGGTTGTAACGGTTCCCTGATAATGGAAGAAATCTCCCGTAAAGTAAAACAGCTTCATTTTGTCTCAAGAAAACTGGTGGATACCATCTTTGCAGGGAACTACCGTTCCGTGTTCAAAGGGCCGGGTTTGGAGTTTGATGAAGTCCGGGAGTATTCCGACGGCGATGATACCCGTTTTATCGACTGGAATGTCAGTTCCCGTATGGGAACACCCTATACAAAAACCTTCCGGGAAGAGCGGGAAGTGGTTCTGCAGGTACTTGTGGATACCTCCAGCTCCCTGTTTTTCAGTTCGGGTTCCATCAACAAGAGAGAGCTGGCCGGTCATATCTTTGCCATTATCGCCCTGGCGGCAGTGGCCAACAACGACAAGGTGGGGAGTCTGCTGTTTTCCGATCATGTGGAAGAGCAGATTCAGCCCCGGAAAGGGAAGAAGCACGTCCTGAAGCAGATTACCCAGATTCTGGCCGTGAAAGAGGGCCGGAAGGGCTCCAATCTGGCTCTGGCCTGCAAGACTGCGGCTCAGACCATGAAGCGGAGGGGAATCTGTCTTATCCTGTCGGATTTCAGAACCAGCCATTATAAAACCGAGCTCACCCTTCTGGCCAGAAAGCATGATGTTATCGCCATCCGGCTGACGGATCCTCTGGACAGGGATTTTCCCGCCAGCGGTCTGGTGAGTCTGGAAGACCCCGAATCCGGTGAGAGCCTGAATGTTATGGGCACAGGCCGGATGCGGCAGCAGTACCGGGATTTCTGGGAGCACGAACGCTACCTCTGGCACAGAGACTGCCAGGCGGCGGGAGTGGATACGCTTGAAATTTCAACAGAGGATGATCCGGCGGTGAAGCTGCTCCACTTTTTTGAGAGGAGAAAAAAGAAGGCATGAAAAAGAGTCTCTTCCTTCTCCTGTTTCTGAATGCCCTGTTCCTCCTTCCGGCATCGGATAACTACCAGATACAGAATCTCCGTTTTCTCCCTCCCGAGTACTATGTGGGAGATACGGTTGAAATGTCCTTTGTTCTGAAAGGGGATCAGGTTCATGATTACAGAGTTCCTGAGGTCATTCCCGATCCCGGCTGGGTCAGGATTCTATCAGTGGATGTGACTCCTGAAGGCAGGGATGCCAGAGTCAGCATTCGGCTGATTCCCTACTATCCGGGCACAAGAGCCCTCCCTCCCTTTGACTTCGGCGGACCCGTAGTGGATGACCTGAAGATCTTCACATCCTCCCTGCTGAATCTAGAGTCCTCCAGAGAGCTGGAAGGCATACGGTCTCCCCTGCTTATTCCCGGGACCCGGGCGGTGGGAGCCCTTGGGGTCTCCCTGCTTCTTGCCCTCCCGATTCTGCTGCTTATGCTGTACCGGGTGATCCGGCACAGAACGGGGGAGATCATTAAGTCCTACAGAATCAATCTTCCCTACAGACAGTTTCAGAGGCTGGTGAGAGGCATTAGACGGTCCATGGTGAATATGCCGGAAGGGGAGTTCTATCAGGTCTTTTCCGGGGGATTCAAGAAATATCTGTCCACCCGCTTCCATCAGGATCTGACCAGCGCCACCACCCTGGAAATGGAACAGATCATGAACAGCAGCTCCATACACGACGGTCTGGCTGTGACCCTGATCAATTTGTTTCACAGAATTGACCGGGTCAAGTTTGCCGGGGAGAAACTGCTGTACAGCGACCGGGAACAGCTGCTGGATGAGGTGGAAGAGGTTTCCGGAGAACTCGAGGAATGGAGGAAAAAGCATGCTGACCTTTGAGTCCCCGGCCTATCTTTTTCTGCTGGTCCTACTGCCTGTTTTCATGTACCTCCGCCATTTCTCACCGGCCTTCAGCCGTACGGTCCGGGTCTCTGCGGCGGTCTGGAGAAAGGGGCTGGTACCGGTCAGGCAGAGGGTTTTGAAGTTTTTTCTCATCCTCTCGGCTGTGTTTTTCTGGCTGGGCATACTTCTGATGGGTCTGGCCCTCGGCGGACCGGCTCTCAGCATTCATGAGAAGGTTCATCTCAACAAAGGGGCGGACATCGTGTTTGTACTGGATCAGTCCCCCAGTATGGCCGCCAGAGATTTCCCCCCGGAAACAAGACTGGATGCCGCTGTCAATATGGTGCGCTTTTTTGTGTCCGCCCGTAAGAATGATGCCGTCGGACTTGTGGGGTTCGGTGAAGAGGCCATTCTCAAGGTTCCCCCCACAACAGATTACAACAGCTTTATCAGGCGTCTGGAAGAGAGTCAGATTATGGAGCTGGGAGAGGGTACGGCTATCGGAATGGGCCTGGCAGTGGCCATTCTCCATCTGTCCGAGAGCAGTGCCGATCAGCGGGTCATTATTCTCATCACAGACGGGGATAACAATGCCGGTGAAATCCAGCCACTGGCCGCCGCCTCCATGGCAGCCCAGATGGGAATCAGAATCTACACCATCGGTATCGGCAATGAGGGGGAAATCCCCTTTGAGTTCAAAAATCCCGTTGACGGAAAGATCCTGTCGGGAGTTCTGAACAGCCGCTTTGATGAAGAGCTGCTGCAGGAACTGGCGGAAGTAACGGAAGGCAGTTTCTTTAAAGCCACCTCTCCGGGAACCCTGGAGTCGGTTTTCCGTTCCATAGATTCCCTGGAAATTATTGAGGAGCGGGTCCGGATTCAGGTCAAAACCATTCCTTTATACAGACTCTTTATTTTTGCAGCCCTGGTACTGATTATGATCGATCTGCTCTTCCGTAAGATCTTTCTGAGGGAGGTGCTGTGAACGTAGTCTATCCCGAGGTCTTCTGGCTTCTGATTCCTGTATTTCTGCTGCTCATTCCCGCCGTTGTCAATTACAGAAAGGGATTCTCTCTTCTTCTGAAACTGGCGGGGGAATGGCGCCGGGAGAAGACCTCTCAGGCCTATCTGATTAAGAGTCTCATCTACTGGTTTACGATGATTCTGTTCTTTGTATTTTCCATACTGGCTCTGGCGGGTATCTCCTGGTCAAAGGAGGCGGTACGGGATGATTCAGAAGGACTGGATATTATTTTTGCTGTGGATATTTCACGGAGTATGACTGCCGGGGATGTTGCCCCGGACAGGCTCGGCAGAGCGGGGGAGCTGATCAGTTCCCTGAGTTCGGGTCTGAAGGATGCCCGGATGGGTATTGTAATATTCAAGGGCGGCGGAGAGGTTCTTCTTCCTCTGACAGAAGACCGCTACAGCCTGGAAGCGGCGGTGAGCAGTCTTTCGCCTTTTCTCTATACCGTTCCGGGATCGGATATCAGCCGGGGAATTTCCCGGGCTGTCAGCTCCTTTCCTCCGGGGACTCCGGCCCGTAAGGCGGTAGTTCTGATTACAGACGGCGAGGCTCTGGAAGGGAATGCCCGCACCGCCGCCAGAGACCTGTATCTGGAGGATATAAAACTCCTGGTGGTGGGAGCCGGCACGACAGAGGGCAGTCTCATCTACAACTCTGACGGCACCGTCATTGCCGATGCCGGCGGGCAGCCTGTGGTTACAAAACTGGATATTTCCCATCTGCTGGAAATCGCTGAAAGCGGAGGGGGACTCTATTACGATATTTCAGATGTGAAGACTCCGGGACTCATTGCCGAAGAGCTGCGGTCCCTGCAGGAAGGACGGGGATCAGAAGGCATCCGGCTTCAGGATCAGATGAACTACAGAGCCTTTCTGCTGATAGCCCTGGTCTGTCTTGTTCTGAATCTGGCGGCTTCCCGCATAAGGTGGTCCAGATGGTATTAAAACAGATTCTGCTTGCAGTCATCCCCTTTCTGATGCTTTCCTGTTCGGTTCTGGAACCCGGTGTTTCCGTACTGCAGGGAAACTATGCCTATCAGCAGGGGAATTACCAGAATGCCCTGCTTCATTATCTGAAACAGGAAGACCGAGAGGACCCTAAGGATAATCACAGGGAAAGGGTTCTTTACAATATAGCCACGGTTTATTATGCCCTGGGAGAAGGGACATCCGCACTGGGGCTCTGGCAGCGGTCGGAACTGACTACAGATGAAGAGGTTCTGTTTGCCTCCCGTTTTAATTCCGGGGTGGTGCTGTATCAGAGCGGCCAGTTCGCTCCCGCCTATAACGCCTTCCGCAGTGCCCTGGAACTGAAACCGGCCTCCCTGGAGGCCAAGAAGAATCTGGAGCTCACTCTGGAGAGGCTTGAAGCGGAAGCCAGAACACCTGAAGGGAGAACGTCTCCCGCGGCTCCCGAGATCAGTGATGATGCCCGGAGAATCATGCAGTATATCAGAAGAAAGGAGGCCGGCCGATGGAAACAGCAGGAAAATGTATCCGATTCAGATCAGGACTGGTAGTTCTTTTTTTCCTGATATTCCCTTCGGTCTTTGTACAGGCTGTAGACGCCGAGTGGAAAGATCAGATTATTGAGAATCAGAGATTTACCCTCAAGTATATTACCACTTACCCCGGCAGACAGGCTGTGCAGATTGATGATCCGGTCTGGCCCGAGGGTATTTCAAAAATATCCGGACCCTATACCGCCCAGAGAACAGTGGAAAACGAAGATGGCAGCTTTGCCACGGTATTGCAGGTCATCTATACCCTGAGGGGCAGCACACCCGGGATCTTTTCCATACCCCCTGTCAGGGTGAGTGACGGTGTTACGGTTCAAAGAAGCGGTGTTGAAGAGATTCCCATCCTCAGAAGAGATGAGGGCTTTCTCCGTTATCCTCTGCTTCTGGAATGGAAAAAACATCCGGAAACGGTTTATACAGGACAGGCGGTTCCCCTGGTTCTGATGATGAACAATATGGAGGAGATCAGTCTTCCGGATTCGGTGTCTGTGGCCACACCGGAAAAGGCCCTGCTGGAACAGGTCAGAGGACTGGGAGATATCCAGTATTCCGTCCAGGGGGAGGATACCCTTTTCCACGTTCCCATGCAGACCTGGATGCTGACTCCTGCAGCTGCCGGTTCTGTGACTCTCTCTCCCGTTCAAGTGAAAATCCTGGGACTCAACAGGGTCAGCGACAGGCTGACTCTGAACGTCAGCCCCCTTCCGGAAGAGGTCTCAACAACCGGAGGCGGTGTGGGGAATTTCTCCTACTCCCTTAATATTTCTGATCAGAGTACAGCAGTGGATGAAGCAATCCTTCTGTCCATTGTACTGGAGGGGACTGGAAATCTGAATTATCTGGAACTCCCTGAGCCCCGTTTCTCAGAATCTCTGACAGTCGTCAAGCGGGATCTGTCTGACTATCAGGCCGGGGAAGAGGGGTTTACCGGGCGTAGAGAGCTGCAGTACACCATCACCGTACAGGAAGAGGGTGAGTTCAACATCCATGTTCCTCCCTTCAACTGGCTGAATCCTGAAACCGGCCGGATTTCATCCCATACCTCACGGGATTTCAAGGTCGAATTCCTGTCCCTCCTGGATACCCTTCAGGACAGTGATATCTCCTATACCCTCCTGCCGTCAGACAGATTTCAGGAAGGGAACAGACTCCCCCTCTACAGACATCCGGCGGCGTATCTGCTTCTACTGCCCGGTTTTATAATCCTGCTGCTCTCCCGCAGCCGGAAGTTCAGAAAGTCCCTGCTCCTTGTCAGCCTTCTGGGAGGAAGTGCTGTTTCTCTGGTTCTTACATCTTCCGCCGCATCCGATCTGATCGAAGAAGCCTGGATGAATGAGGCTCAGGATTCCTTTGACCGGGAAGAGTATGTTCCGGCTCTGAGACTGTACCGCGGGGGGGCGGAAGAATGGAGTGCCAACTGGGTCTACCAGTACAACAGAGGAATCCTCCATTTTCTGAATAAGGAGAATGCAGAGGCTGTTGCCTCCATGAGAAGAGCCCTGTATCTCTCAGGAGGCCACTCCCAGGTTCGCAATACCCTTTCCTCCCTGGAAAACAATCTGGATCTGGACAATCAGATCGATGTGTCTCTCCTGATGCCGCCGGGTCTTATGTTCCTGCTTTTTGTTCTGTCAGTGAATCTTCTTTTCCTCTGCATTGTCTGGTACTCCCTGAAAAAAGGATCTCTGCCGGTTGTTCTGATTTTTGTACTGTCCCTCTCCTGTCTGCTGTCTGCTTCCGGACTGATTCGGAGCCATTGGCTTCTGAGCCGGAATGAGGCGGTTGTCCGTTTTGATGTGGCCCTCAGAAAAATTCCCGAAATGGGCGGTACCGACTGGATCAGGATAAAAGAGGGAACCTCTGTGGAACTGGTCAGTTACCATAAATCCTTTGCTCTGATCAGGAGCGCCTATGGACTGGAGGGATGGATTCCCGTGACCGACCTTATTCATGTGAACGGAGAGTCCCTTCAATGAAATTTGATGAGATCTTTTCACAGTGGGAAAAGGAGCAGCGCTTCAAGCCTGAAAAGAAAAACAGTTCCCATTCTCACGGCAATCCCCGCGGCAGGACGCCTTCGGAAAACAGGGATTGTTCGGGTGACAGGGATTCTCCTGAAATGAAGGACTGGCTGGAGATGTATCCTCCCGACAGGAAGATGGCCCAGCGCAAGGAAACTCCCGACAGAATCATCATTCACACCAGAAAGAAAGAACTCTCCCGGATGGATCCCCAGGACAGTCTGGACCTGCACGGATGGAACGGCAAAGAGGCTATCCGCGAACTGGAAGCCTTTCTGAAGAAATCCAAAAGAAGAGGTTTAAAAAAAGTAATCGTTATTCATGGAAAAGGTCTGCATTCCCCGGGAGGCACATCCGTACTGCGGCCGCTGGTCAAACAGTATCTGGAACAATCCTCCCTTGTCAGGGACTACGGCCGCGCTAAAAGCCATTCCGGCGGCGGCGGGGCTACATGGATTCTGATCCGCTGAGCAGGATCAGCGTTCTCTGTAAATGATTCTTCCTCTGCTGAGGTCATAGGGGGAGAGTGCTACTTTAACTTTATCTCCGGGAACGATACGGATGTAGTGTTTTCTCATTTTTCCGGAAAGGTGAGCCAGGATAACGTGACCATTGGCTACCTCAACACGGAACATTGTGTTGGGCAGAGACTCTTTTACAATGCCTTCAACTTCAATTGCTTCTTCTTTAGACAAACAGATAACTCCTGATATTGATTGTGATTAGCATATTATGAGATCAGATAGTCTTTGTCAACTCATCACGGGGCCTGGCTTCTTGACATTTTCCGGTAAATAATACAGATTATTCCGGATATAAATACCCCCGTAATTATAAGGTATATAGAAATGGATAAAGCGTTTGAAGACAAGATGAGAGAAACCCTTCTGGGTATGAAGGAAGAGGTTCTGCATAATCTCATCTCGGAAAATGAGGATTTTAAAGCTGCTGTTGAAGATCTTGGTGTGAAAGATCTGGCGGATATTGCCTCAAATGATATTGATGTAAGGACACTTGAAGCCCTCAGCTCGCAGGATACCCTCCGTCTGAACAAGGTCGAATCTGCTCTTATCCGCCTGGAGAACGGGAAATACGGTGTTTGTGCCCGCTGTACCAAGAAGATCTCTCTGGACAGACTGGAAGCCATTCCCTATGCCGTACTCTGTATTGACTGTAAAAGCGCCAGCGAAAAAAGAAAATAATCTCTCCTGAGTACCCAGCTGATCTGCCGGGTAAAAAAGTGTAATATCCTGTCCGTTTATTCCGATAATTGTAATGAAGTCATTACAGGAAGGATAAATGGAACTGAGATCGGTTTCCGGACAGGTTAATATTGCCCAGCTTGCCAATATAAGCAAAAATTCAGGAAGAATCAGTCTTCCTGTTTCCAGGGCTCTTACCCCTTATGCCCAGTTTGAATATGTAAAAGGTGTTCCCTCATCCAGTTCAAACGGTTCGGTTCCCCTTCACAGACTCAGAGTTCTCAATACACTTATCAACGGACTGGTCAGCAGTCAGTCAGATCCCTTTAGAGCCATGGATCCCGATAAAATGTCGGATGAATCCGTAAAGGCTCTTATTGATCAGTATTCCAGTCAGCTGCACTCGGCCCTGAATACTCCTGCTCCCTACGGGGCTGCCGGAGGGTCCTACAGCAGCGGAGCACTGGTCAATGTTCTTGTCTGAACTGACATCCCTCAGTGCCGAATCGGTTCTTCTGCTCCTCCTGTTTATTGCATTCCTTTTTTATCTGATCATCCCCATTGGCGGAGCGTTTTATGTCCGAAAAAACTGGAGGGTGTTCAGAACTAATCTGCGCCGCTCTCTTGATCTGCCCATGGCTGTTCCCGGATTTACCGAAAAACAGGGCTCCCTCGGGCTTCACCGCTTTCTGGGAGAGCTGGAAGCCATCGAAGGGGACGACCTTCTCTGGATAAAGGGTAGTCAGGGAACTATCACGGCAGAGATGAAAAATGCCCGGGTTTATAATATGACCGATACGGGAGTCCAGACCAGAGTTTACAGTCATTTATATCCCTATACCCTTCCCGGTAAATCCCTGGTTCATATGTCCTGGAATGACATTTTTTCCCTCACCGAAGGAACCAGACTTTTTCTGTTCGGCGACTTGAATGTGCAGAACCGCAAGTACTGTCTGAAAAGTTCCAGGGAGCTCCCCCTTACGGTGATTATCTATAACGAGGATCCTTTTACCCTCATTCCCCGGGCCGCCTGGTGCGGACGGCACAGCAATGAGTTCTGGAACTTCCTGACTCCCTGGTCTGTTCTGACAGGGACACTCCTTCTATTGATTCATTCGGTGTGGTTTCTGCAGTACAGCAGCAATTATTCTGTTATTTTCATAAGCCTGTTTCTGTCTCTCATACCTTTGATCCTTTTTCTGCCGCCGGGTGTTTTTCTGTTTAATCTGTATAAATATTTCTGGGACAGGGGCAGGAGGTTCCGGGCGGAGCGGGATCTGATCCGGCTGCCTCTGGGCTTTGGTAATAAGGCCGTAGACAGTGAGACTCACAGCATTGCCTATGAACGCCGGCCTACCGGCTGGAAGGGTGAAGAAAAAAAAGTCTGTTATCCCATTCCTGAAGGACTGCTGCAGATGTCAGAGCAGGACAGGTCGGGACAGTGTATCTGTTTTCCCCAGGAGCCTGGAATCCTGGCCCGGTACTGTCAGAGACGGGCATTTCTGTACGAGAGTCTTTCAGGGCTTGTTTTTGCCGGAGGACTGATTCTGAACTTTATTCTGTTCTGGATTGTGGTTCTCAGGATTCTGTAAGTATGAGACAAAAGGTAAAGCAGCCGGCGCCGGACCGGCTGTTTTATTGTTCGTATCAGCTGCCGGCTTTTTTCTTGGCGAAATTAACGGTCAGCTTTCTACCTCTGTAATCAATACCGTCGAGGTTGTCGATGGCACTTTCCGCCGCACTGCGGCTGATGGTGATAAAAGAATAGTTGTCGAGAATCTTGATCTCTCCTATGCTGTCGCGGTCCACCTTACCGGTGTTGACGAACAGATGTACCAGATCCTTCGGAAAGACTTTACGGTTGCGTCCGATACTGACGAAAATTGACGCACCGTCAGCGATGGTTCTTCTATTCCCTCCCTTTTTCTTTCCCATCTCCTTGAGCATGTAAGCTGTTACCCAGGATCTGAGAGCAAAAGGAACCTGTTTCTTGAATGCCTTCTTGTAAGCGTTCAGTACATCAGGATCTTCCTGATTCTTAACCTGATCGATCAGGTTTTCAATAACAGGTTTAAGATCATCACTGTTAAAATTGTCCGGTTTACCCATGACTGATGTCTCCTGTAAAAAAATTATCACCCTTGAAGGGTGAATGGTATTGTCAGTAAATCCGCCGGAGTAGATGTGATGAAAAAGACCGGCGCTCTTTTTGCGAAAAAATACTACACCTTTTCAGGATTTCTGAATGATAATTACAATATAATGGTGTAAGTTTATTTGTCAACATAAGTCTGTATTTCCGGAGGCCTGAATGTCTCAAAAAATAATCTTCTGTTTTCTCTTTTTACTCCTTTCTCATCCTCTTTTTTCCCGGGACTTCCGGTTCAATCAGGAAGAGGGCATGGAGTACAGAATTGTTTCTGAAGTAAATGAATCAGTATGGATGGATAAAAATCTTCTGGGACAGTCGGAAATTCTGAACAGAATAGGCGTCAGAGTTCTGAGCTCCGACAGCGAAGGGGCTCTTCTGGAAGTCAGCTACGGGATCTCGGAGAAATCTCTGGATACGGGACTGTATATCTACACCTGGGAAGATGTGAAGGAGTTCTACAGAACCCACCGGGGGCTGTACGGACAGATCCCTGTGAATCAGTATCTTCCCTCTGTCCGGAATGTTCCCACCTGGCCTGCGGAGGATCTGCAGCCGGGAACAAGCTGGTCGGCCATGGCTGTGGAAGTGCATGACCTGAAGCCCTTCTTCCATGTGGACTACAGGCTCCACATCCCCTTCCGGGTGTTCTACACATACGCAGGAGTGCAGGAGTATGAAGGCAGAACCGTAGATGTTATTCAGATCAACTACCATTTTATGCAGTCCATCGATACAGCCTCTTTTCCCCCCGGCAGCCTTCCGGGACGGGGGTACGACATCCCTTCCGGCGTGCAGGGAGACTTTAAGCAGACCTATCTCTGGGATCCCGAGGCGGGAATCCCCGCCGCTGTGGAAGACGAGTTTCTTATCTCCTATTCCATGGCATCAGGACGCAGCTACACCTTCAAAGGAAAAGCCTCTGGCAAAGTGATCGAAGCGGATCAGTGGGTCAAGGAAGAGGTTCTTGAGCAGCTGGAGGAAGCTGTAAAGGATATTGAGGATGTGTCTGTGACCCTGAGTGAGGAGGGGGTCGTTCTGACCCTGGAGGATATTCATTTTGTACCCGACTCGTCCCGCTTTCTGCCGGGGGAGGAACAGAAGCTGCTCCGTCTCAAAGAGATTCTTCTGCAGTTCCCTGCTCATGATCTGATGATTACAGGCCACACCGCACGGGTTGGAACCTCCCCGGATGAGGGACAGCTCCTTTCCGAGGAGAGAGCCGGAGCAGTGGCGTCCTTCTTTCTGAAAGAGGGGGTGAGGGACGCCTCGGCCATGATCATAAAAGGGATGGGCGCCACCAGGCCTGTGGGGGACAACAGTACGGAGGAAGGCCGGAAATTAAACAGACGGGTGGAAATTACAATTCTTGATAATTGATTCTGTAGTTTGTATCTTTATAACAGGAGAGGGGAAACCGGGCAGCTTGTCTGCCAGTGGTATCTGAGGAGAGGACTATGTCAGAAATTGACCAGAAAATTGAAGAACTCCGCAAGGAGATGAGTGATAATCTATCCCGGAGAGAGGCTCTGTGGCAGGAACTGGGCCATTTTCTTCTTGATGAGGGAGAAATTGATTCTGAATCGGAACTCATGCAGGAATACCGTTCGGCAGCTGTGGAAATCAACAGCCGGATTTCTCTTATGGATCATCAGATTCAGGAGATCGGTGATACGGAAAAAGCCCTTGTTGAGCTGAAAGACAAAGAGGAAGAGGTCAAAGAGAATAAAACACGGGTCCAGAATAATCTGAACCTTCTGCAGGAGACTCTGGGAGAGGAGCTGTTTCATCTTGTCAATTCACAGGATCTGGATGTTCCCTGGAGAAAGGCCTTTGACCCTCTTGTCAGCAATATAAGTAAAATTAGGGACAATGAGACCGAGCTGTACCAGGCGGAAAGTTCGATTCCCGAAAAAAGCATCTTCAAGGGGATTGTGCAGCGCAGCAAGCTGACCTTTCTGAAAAATAAAAAGAAGAGTATGGAAAATTCCCAGGCGAAACTCTATGCCCGCTGTTTCAATGATGCCCTGCTTATGGAAGCGGGAAAAGGGGACGGTCCGGATGCCGAGCTTCTGGCTCCCTGGTTCCGCAGCGATAAGGAATGGCAGTCTGTTATTGCCGAAGAAGAGGAGATAACATCTCAGCGGAACAGCAGCAGGGAGAGGCTTAAGGAACTGTGCGGTGCCAGGGGTTCCAAAAAAAGAATTGAATTCCTTGAAAAGGAGATCGATCAGGAGAAAACCCGTCTGGATGAAGCCCTGAGAAAATGGGGGGAATCTGTGACAGGGGATACCCCTGATACTCTGAAAGAGATCCCCGCCGTCAAGGAAGCGGTTGCCGGAATCGATTCTCTGACCGAGCTGGCCATACAGATAAATCTGAATATCGAGAAATGGGAAGCCCGGAAGGATATCGAAAAGCTGAATGCCGACAGGGAGTATATGGAGCAGAAAATTCAGACCCTGGAAGAAGAGATTCAGGCCCGGAGGCAGGAGATCAAAATCCTTAAGAAAGACATCACCGCCACGGTAAAAGAGATGGACAAGAAAAAGAGTTTTGCCGGAGAGGAAGAATAGAATTCCGACCCGGCTCTATATGTGAAAGTATTTTTTCAGAATACCGTTACTGCCTCTTTTCCGGTAATGGAGAAACAGCAGTATAAGGGTAATCGGCTGGGTGGCCGCCAGTACAATCAGTGACCACCCGGCTCGTAATCCTCCTGTAAGCTTATAGCTCAGCCACAGATCCGTCAGCAGACAGAACAGTCCCAGGGCGATCAGGATAAAAGCCGCCACATTGCTTCCTCTCTTTCTGGATTTCAGGGAGGCCGTTACAGACGCCTGTGAACACAGGGCCGCAAACAGAAGGATGGGGTCTCCAATATTTCCCGCCGCACCGGGAAGCAGGCTGAGGGCCACCATTGTTTCCAGAGTCACAATCAGAATCACAAACATGGTCCAGATCAGCCTGGAGGGATGCCGTCCTGTAAAAAGAGCCGTGAGGACAATAAACAGACAGGATGTGAGCAGGACAAGAGGATACAGGGACCAGCTGACTGTTCCGTTGGACATGAAGTCCACCGTTACGGTGATGAGAATGGGGACCAGCATGCCAAAGGCACTGATCACAGCCGCCAGCTGGAGCCGTTCTTTCCGGCTGAGCCGGGGTTTTCTCTGGAGCACCAGTTCGTCTTCCGGAAAAACACGGCCCGGAGAAGGATCATCCGGAAACTTCTGAATGGGCGAGTTGCACAGGGGGCATTTGACAGCTTCTGCATGAACTTCAACTCCGCATCTTGAACAATAGGGCATTCCTGTCTCCTTTCATAATATAAGTACAGCTCCTAGCTGATTCGGCCCGGAAGCCGGTTAATAAATCCGGTTGCTTTCCATCCTGACACGAATATCCTTTTTCCGTAAAGACGTAAAGAAGAGGCGTTCTATTTCTGTCTCCTTGATCTGACTGCCGAAGGATATTCTCATTTCATCCCCATAGCTCAGGGTTGTGCATTTTACGGCATTACCCGTGCTGGGAGGGGGATAGAAATCGACGCTTTTTATAAAGGGTTTCATGGACTCGGGAAAATCCACCCGTCCCAGATTACTGAAACCGCTGGTGTAGTTGTTTTCCCCCAGAATCCGGTAGATGGAAGGCATAATCAGATTTTTGAAATGGAGGGGAAAGAGCCTGTTGATAATGCTCAGTTCTCCCTTCATATTCCGGGTAATCTGCTGGTTCAGGAATTTTCTGTCCAGTTCATAGCGCATATAGTGGTGGACCTTGGCGCAGATCTCTTCGAACTCATAATGCCCCAGCCGGGGATCGATCCAGGGCTCCACAGAGAGAAAGAAGTTTCTCATGGTTTTGCTGGGATACAGGGTTCTCAGGTTCACCGGGACATTCATCCGGATGGGCAGTTTCCTTCTTTGCTTGATATCCGCATTTTCAATATATTCCTGATAGGCGGCTATGAGCTGGGCAACCAGAAACTCCCCGATACTGACTCCGTATTTTCCGGCCTGTTCTTTTACTTCTTTCACCGACATGATGCCTGTGATCACATTGTACTGACCCGATGGAATGAACCGTCCCTTTATATGAAAGGCTCTGGCTCCCCGGGTGGCCTCGGGAATGCTCCTGTCATAATGTTTGTGAAAGGAATCTTCAAATTCACCGGGATCAGGCTCTTTTTCCAGGTCGAATATCCCGGCCTCTTCATCCGCTTCAATGGTATGTCCCTTCAGCCGCAGGTACTGGGCAGTTAGGGTTTTCAGAAAAATAAGGGCGCCGTTGCCGTCACTCAGAATATGGGAAAACTCCAGGGCAATCCTGTTTTTGTAGATCCGGAACCGGAACAGAAACTGTCCCTTCTTTTTCAGAGGCATTTTCATGCAGGGATAAAGGGAGTCCCCTTCAATCAGGGGGCTTTTGGGGTTGGTTTCCAGAAAGTACCAGAAAAAGCCCGGTCTCAGGGAGACCTGGTAATAGGGAAACCGGGGCATTACATCTTCCAGGGCACGGGAGAGGAGGGGCAGGGACACAGGTTCATCCAGAGTGAGACTGAGGCGGAACAGACTGCTGATCCTGCGGCTCAGGAGGGCAGGGTATATTTTCCCGGCATTGTCCAGCTTGTACCAGCTGCGGTCCCTCCGGCTCGAACTCTTCCGGCTGCTCCTCATGTCTTCTTTTCACTCCCCTTGTCCCGGCCGTTAACCAGGATCACCAGCAGGGGGCCTGAAAGAATCAGAACCGCTGCGGGGTAGAAATACACCGGAGGCGTTTCTGCAAACACAAGAAAGGCGAAGAAGGAAGCAAAAAGAATTTGAGTCAGATTCAGCAGGGACACCAGCTGACCCCGGAGCTTCCGCATTCCGAAATTGTTGATCGAGTGTCCGGCAACCGTGCTGATCACAGACAGTCCCAGAATGGAGATCCAGTCATCACTGCTCCGGGGCAGAAGGTCGGCTCCCGCCGCGGCAGCAATCACAAGGCAGATTATCCCTCCTGTCATATACAGGGGAATCATATAGAACCAGAGGGGGCTGTTCTTTCTGTTCCGCCTGGCCAGAGCCAGATACAAGGTAACAAAAAGCATCCCGATAAAACACAGAACATCCCCTTTAATATATTCAGCGGCGTAGCGGCTGTCCTTCAGTCCCAGAAAAAGGGCACCGGACAGAGCCAGAATACTCCCCAGAATTTCCCATGGGGTAATCTTCTCCCGGATCAGGAAAAACATGAGAAAAGGCATGAATATGGGGCTCAGTGTTGTAATCAATGAGGCATGGGCTCCGGGAATCAGACGGGCACCGAAGATAAAGAATACAAAATGGGCTGCCAGGAACACTCCGGGCAGCAGGGAGGGCAGTATCTGCTTCAAGCGGAAGGGACCGTCCATGGATTTCATATCTTTCAGGAACCAGGGAAAGAGGATTGCCCCTGAAAGAAGGAGCCGCCAGGCGGCCAGGGCAACGGGATGAAGGACTCCCATCTTGGCAAAAACAACCGAAGCACCGGAAGCTGCCATACCAAGCATCATTATAAAAAGAATCAAATACCTTCCTCCCGGGAATCCTGTGTCAGTGATGTCTTTCAAGATACCCTATGCCCCCTGATTGGGCAAGTTGGAGATGATTTCATTATTTTCAGAAAGTGAAATAAAAAAGTGTAACCACCATAATGGTCTCTGGTTTTCCAAGTGTAACCGTTTAAGAAACAGCCCGTTTTTCTTTTTTCAGCCCTTAAGGTTTTCCTCCTTTCCCTTAAGGGCTTCTTTTTGCCCGTTCAGGAAGACCGGGCTTCCCTTCAGAACTTGTCTATCTCTTCCAGAACCGCCAGGGCATGGTCTTTGGTCTTCACCTTTTCGAAGGTATGCAGGACTTTTCCCTGTTCATCCAGAATAAATGTGGACCGGATGATACCCATGTAGGTTTTTCCGTAGTTCTTCTTCTCTCCCCAGGCACCGAACTGCTGTATGACTTCAGCTTCCGGATCACTGAGCAGCTGAAAGGGGAGGTCATAATTCTCAATAAAGCGCTCATGGCTTTTGACCGAGTCTTTACTGATGCCCAGAATTACAGTGTTTTTATCACTGAACTGATCAATCTCATCCCGGAAGCTGCAGGCCTCTGTGGTACAACCGGGTGTATTGTCTTTGGGATAGAAATAGACAACCACTTTTTTCCCTTTGAAATCCGAGAGGCTTACGGACTCGCCCTTATTGTTCTCCAGAGTAAAATCAGAAACTGTATCGCCGGGTTTAAGCATATTATGCACCTTCCTTATGTGTAATCCTTAATCCGGACCGGTTCGCACCCCGGGGGGAACCACCGGTTCCGGGTTTGGATAAAAAGCATAATACAATTGAAAAAAAAAGCAAAAAACCGGCTGTTATTGACATTTTGCTTAAAAATGTAAATAATAAAATCCATGACTATGACCACAAGATCGGCAGTTATAACGGGACTGGGTAAAGCCCTTCCCCGCCGGAAAGTCAGTAATGACGATCTCTCCCAGTGGGTGGATACATCGGATGAATGGATCCGCTCTCATACGGGTATTGAAAACCGCTATCTGGTTTCGGGAGATGAAAGCTGCTCTTCTCTTGCCATTGAAGCGTCCAGGGCTGCATTGAAGAATGCAGGAATCGACCCTGAAGATATAGGAATGGTTGTGGCGGCAACCTCCACACCCGACTACAAATCCTTTCCCTCTACAGCCTCCCTGATCCAGGAAGGCCTGGGGATTCCCGCTGCCGGGGCTTTTGACCTTGCAGCGGCCTGCAGCGGTTTTGCCTACGGACTGGAAACAGCCCGTTCTTTTATTAATGCCGGCAGCTGCGATCATGTTCTGGTTGTGGGTGCCGAGGTTCTCTCGTCCATTGTGAACTGGAAAGACAGAAATACCTGTGTCCTTTTCGGCGACGGCGCCGGAGCGGCTGTTGTCTCTGTATCCTCGGCATCTGTATCCTCTACAGAAGAGGAGCGGGGGCTTCAGTTTTCCCGTATGCGCTCGGAAGGGTCCGGATGGGATGCCCTGATTGTCAAAGCCGGCGGTTCCCGTTTTCCCCTTACATCCGAGTCCATCGAAAAAGTGGAGAATCCCGGAGATCTGTATCTGGCCATGGACGGCAGACGGGTATACGAATTTGCCGTCAGAGTGATCTGCGAGACCATTACCGAGCTAATGGATACAGCGGGTATTTCTAAGGATGAGCTGGATTGGATTGTCCCTCATCAGGCGAATTACAGAATCATTCAGGCGGCTTCCAAACGTCTGGGAATTCCCCTTAACAGATTCTTTATGAACGTACAGCACTACGGCAATACTTCGGCAGCCACCATTCCCATGGCCCTGCATGATATGAGTGAACAGAATCTGCTGAAAAAAGATCAGAAGATTATTACCGTCGGGTTCGGCGGAGGATTAAGCTACGGAGGAAATTATATCGTATGGTAGAGAATAAGACGGCTTTTGTTTTTTCAGGACAGGGAGCCCAGTTTCCCGGTATGGGAAAGGATCTGTGGGAAGAGTACGCCTGTGTGAAGGAACTGTTCGAAAAAGCTTCGGATCTCTGTTCCAGAGATATGAAAGCTCTCCTTTTTGAAGGCAGCGCCGAAGACCTCAAGGATACCCAGAATACGCAGACTGCAGTCTCTCTGGTGAACCTGTCGGTCAGACGGGCCCTGATGGAAGAGGGAATCGGATCTGTCTCCTGCGCCGGATTCAGCCTGGGAGAGTTTTCTGCCATGGCGGATGCGGGAATCCTTACAGAAGATGCCGTATTCTCCCTGGTTGCCAAACGGGGTGAAATTATGGCCTCTACGGGTGAGCAGGTCATAAAAGAGTACGGTTCTGTGGGTATGGGCGCCGTTATGGGTCTTGATTTTGAGACCGTCTCCTCAGTGCTGGCACAGAAGAATATTCCCCATGTTTATGCTGCAAACAACAACAGCCCTGTACAGGTGGTGATCTCCGGGACATCCGAGGGAATCACTCAGGCACAGGACGCTTTGAAGGAAGCCGGCGCCAAAAGGGTTATCGCCCTGAAGGTTTCCGGTCCTTTTCATACACCCCTGCTTTCCGGCGGGAAAGAGGAACTGGCCGCCTTCCTGGACACTTTGAGTTTTGCCGATCCTGTTAAGGATTTCTACTCCAATGTGACAGGAGCCCTTGTCTCCACAGGACAGGAGGCAAAGGATCTCAGCATTCAGCAGATGGTAAGCCCCGTGCAGTGGCTTGTGATCGAAAAGAATATGAGCGCCTCCGGAATCGGCCGTGTGGCGGAAAACGGACCTGGCACCGTTCTCACCGGACTGTGGAAAAAGTCAGGGATGGAGCAGCCTGTGACGGCCTGCGGTACCCTGGAAGCTGTAAAGGCTCTGGCTGGCGCCTGAGTTCCGGCAAACAATAAAAAATACTGTCCCCTCGGGGCGGGAGGTTTATAATGGAAGGAAAGAAAGTACTGGTAACCGGAGGATCCCGGGGTATTGGAAAGGATATAGTCAAGATTTTTCTGGAAGAAGGAGCGGAGGTCCACTTCATCAGCACCAGCCCCAGTCCCCATATGGAGGAGATGGAAACCCTGGCTGCCGAAAAAGGAACTTCTGTGACCTGGCATCAGGGCAATGTGGCCGATGAAGCCCAGATGACTGCGATTGTGGAACCCCTGGCCAAAGAAGGGCTGGATGTTGTGGTAAACAACGCAGGAATCACAAGAGACGGTCTGATCTTCCGGATGTCCATGGAGCAGTGGGAACAGGTTATGAGTGTAAACCTGACCAGTGCTTTTATTATATCCAAAATCGCCGCATCCCAGATGATCCGCAAAAGAACAGGTGTTATTATCAATATGAGTTCGGTTGTGGGAATTATGGGTAACGGAGGCCAGTGCAACTACTCCGCCTCCAAGGCCGGTATGATCGGCTTCACCAAGAGTCTGGCCAGAGAGGTGTCTTCCAGAGGCGTCCGGGTCAATGCGGTGGCTCCCGGTTTTATCGATACGGACATGACCAAAGACCTGGGTGAGAAAGTTATGGACGAGCTGAAAAAACAGATCCCTCTGGGACACACAGGGGCGGGACGGGATGTTGCGGAAGCCGTACTGTTTCTGTCCTCTGATAAAGCCTCCTACATTACAGGTCAGGTCCTGAATGTGGACGGCGGAATGGTGATGTAAACCTCACCGGACTAGAGAAAAAAGAAATATATCCGTAAGGCCTGACCGGTTCTTGCGCTGGAAGATAGGAGTAATCAGATATGAAAAGACGTGTAGTAGTTACAGGAATGGGAACCGTCAATCCCGCCGGAAATGATATCCCCTCTTTCTGGAAATCCCTGAAGGAAGGAAAAACCGGTATCGGTCCCATCACCCTTTTTGATTCCACAGATTTCCCTGCCAAGGTGGCCGGTGAAATCAAGGATTTCGACACATCAAAATATATAGACAGAAAAGAAGCCCGGAAAATGGCCCGGTTCACCATCTTTGCCGTTTCTGCCGCCGTGCAGGCTGCCGAAGATGCCGGACTGAAAGAAGGGAATTTTGATCCTCATAAAACAGGCGTCTGCCTGGGGAATGGCATCGGCGGATTCGAAGTCATCGAAGAAAACATGATGCAGCTCTTTAAAAGAGGACCTGCGGGAATCGCCCCCATGACCATCCCCAAGATGATCTGTAACGAAGGTCCTGCCAATGTGGCCATCAAGATGGGACTCCACGGTTCCACAACTGTTGTGGCCACAGCCTGTGCCAGTGCCACCGACGCCATCGGCCAGTCCCTGGATATGATCAGAAGCGGAAGAGCCGACTGTATGTTTACCGGCGGAATGGAAGCCGCCATTACGCCCTTCAGCATCGGCGGATTTTCCAAGATCCAGGCTCTGTCCACCAAGTACAACGACACTCCCGAAAAAGCCTGCCGCCCCTTTGACAAAGACCGGGACGGATTTATTATGGGTGAAGGTGCGGGTATCCTGATTCTCGAAGAGCTGGAACACGCCAAAAAAAGAGGCGCCACCATCTATGCCGAGCTCGCCGGATACGGCTCCACCTGTGACGCCGGACATCTGACGGCTCCGGACCCCGAGGGAATCGGCGCCGCCGCTTCCATGAAACTGGCTCTGGATGATGCCGGACTCAAACCCGAAGACATTGACTATATCAATGCCCACGGAACCTCCACTCCCACAAACGACCCCATCGAGACTAAGGCCATCAAGAAAGCCTTCGGCGATCATGCCTATAAGCTGAAAGTCTCCTCCACCAAGGGTGTTACCGCCCATATGGTCGGCGGAGCAGGGGCAGTGGAAGCCATCGTTTCGGTACTGGCCATCAACAACAGCTATGTTCCCGGGACCCTGAACCTGGAAACTCCTGAAGAGGGCTGTGATCTGGATTACGTTCCCGGTGCCGGTACGGATGCCGAAGTCAATGCGGTTTTAAGCGACTCTCTGGGATTCGGCGGACACAACGCCTCCATCATTTTCAAAAAGTACGAGGATTAATCACATGTCAAAAGAAATGGAACAGCTTCTTCCCCACAGATCACCCTTTCTCTTTGTAGACCGTCTGGAAGATGTCTCAGAAGAAGGATGCACCGGATACAGAAAATACACGGAAGATGATTTTTTCTTTAAGGGTCACTTTCCCGAGTACCCCGTGGTGCCCGGTGTGCTTCTGGTGGAAGCCATGGCCCAGTGCGGCGGTGCAGGTCTGAACAAACAGAAAAACTCGGAAGGCCTCTTTTTTCTGGCCACCATTGAAAAAGCCAAGTTCCGCCGGCAGGTGGTTCCCGGTGATGAAGTCCGGATGGAAATCGTCAATGAAAGGGTCAGCGGCATGATGATCAAACAGAAGGGTAAGGCTTATGTGGGCGATGAAATGGCTGCCGAAGCCTCCTGGATGTGTATTCAGAAACCCGCCGACGCGTAGTACGAACAGTACAAAGGAATAACAAATGATACTTGAACCCAAAATTATGAGGGGCGTCTGCCTCACATCACATCCTGAAGGATGTGAGAAGGAAGTTCTGAATCAGATAGACTATGTCAAAGCTCAGGGCAGCATTGAAATGCCGAAAAGAATCCTTGTTGTGGGATGTTCCACCGGGTTCGGTCTGGCTTCCCGGATCACCGCCTCCTTTGCCGGCGGTGCGGAGACGGTAGGAGTCTCCTTTGAAAAAGGACCTTCTGCCAAAAGACCCGCCAGCCCCGGTTGGTATAACAACAGAGCCTTTGACAAGGCTGCCGCCGAAGCGGGAATCAAGTCCCACACCATAGACGGCGATGCCTTTTCCGACGGCATCAAGGACGAAACCTCCGCCTGGATCAAGGATAACTGGGGACAGGTGGATATGATCGTCTACTCTCTGGCCTCACCTGTCCGTGTGGACCCCGAGACCGGAGAAACCTATAAATCCGTTCTCAAACCCATTGGAAAACCTTACACGGCTCAGTCCGTGGATTTTATGACCGCAGCCATCAGTGAAGTGACAATAGAGCCCGCTGCGGAGGAAGAAATTGCCCCCACCGTCAAGGTTATGGGCGGCGAAGACTGGGCACGCTGGATATCACAGTTCAAGGACAAAGGCCTTCTGGCCGAAGGGTTCAGAACTGTCTCCTATTCCTACATCGGTCCCGAAGTGACTTATCCTGTATACAGGGAAGGAACCATCGGCCGGGCCAAAGAGGATCTGGAAAACAGCGCCGCTTCACTCACCTCCATGCTGAAAGATGTATCGGGACAGGCTTTTGTGTCTGTCAACAAGGCTCTGGTTACACGTGCCAGCTCCGTCATCCCCGTCGTACCCCTCTATATGGCTCTGTTGTTCAGAGTGATGAAAGAAAAGGGTATTCATGAAGGCTGCATCGAACAGATGTACCGCCTCTTCTCCGACCGTCTGGTTCCGGGAAAAGATGTTCCCGTAGACGAGAAGGGACGCATCAGAGTTGACGACTGGGAAATGAGAGAAGACGTGCAGAGCGAGGTCTCAGCCCTCTGGGACCAGGTCACTACAGAGAATATATCCGAACTGTCGGATATAAATGGTTTCCGTGAGGATTTTCTTAAACTTCACGGTTTCAATGTAGAAGGCATCGACTATAACAAGGAGGTGGATCTTACAGCATATTAAGTATTGTTAATCTTATCTTGGCAGTTGTTATTGACACCATGCCGTCTATGGATACGTTGTATTCGCTATCGGCATAACCCTTAAAAGAAACTGCACTAAGGCTGCTCCGTTGTGGAACGGCCTTTTTTTTGCCCTGTTTTGCATACAAATATTAAAAAAGTGTCATAGTCAAATTTACAGGGACAGTCTATAATCATATATATGCCTAAGATTATTGATCATGACAAACGGAAACAGGAAATCCTGAAAAGGGCTTTTGTAATATTTGCCCAGAAGGGATATCAGGATACAAATCTTTCTTATATAGCCGACCGCTGCGGTATCTCCCGGCCCACACTCTACCTGTACTTCAAAGACAAGGAAGAGATCTTCTACTACGCCGTAAAGCAGATGACAGAAGGGATGTTCCGTGATTACAAAGGACTGATTAATGATACAGGTCAGTCCGAGCTGGCCAAACTGAAATTCATCTGCCGGGACATCATTGAAAAGAGCTACCGGAAAAGGGACTTCTTCTCCTCCCTGGCAGACTTTCTGTTCCAGATGAAGCGGCAGGGCAAGGACTATTCCCGGGATATCGAGAAAAGGACTGTGGGGCTGATTTATCTGTTCTCCATTCTCATCCGCAAGGGAATTCAGAAAGGGGAGATCCGAAAGGTGCCCGCCAAGGAAACAGCCTACCAGCTGTTCAGTCTGATCGAAGCCTTTGCCTTTCAGATTGCCATGATCGAAAAGTTCGAACCCTCCGGAGCGGTCTCTGTGACCATCTCCTACCTGGAAAGTCTTTCGGTCAGCTGCACCTGAACACCGGGTATCTCCAGTATCTCCGACAGATGACTGATCTCGTAATCCGCCTTGTGGGGCGACTGGTTCTGCCATCCCCCGGGATTATACCAGCAGGTCTGAATCCCCGCGGCAATGCCTCCCCCGATATCCGAGCTCAGGCTGTCACCCACCATCAGAACCGATGCATCCAGGGGAACCCCCATTCTGGCGGCGGCTCTGCGGAAAATCTCCACATCCGGCTTACTGACCCCTTCGGTTTCTGAAATCAGAAGGACATCAAATATTTTGTCATACGCCAGAGCCTTGAAACGGGCCTCCTGTACCTTTGTCAGACCGTTGGTGACTACTGCCATGGGAAACCTGCCTTTGAGCGCCTGAAGAAGCTCTGTGGCCCCCTCAAGGGGAAACGCCCCTTTCCCCAGAGCCGTCAGATAAAACTCAGACAGTTCCCGGGGATCTATAGTACTGCTGCGTTCCCGGGCAAAGCGGCGAAAGCGTTCCAGTTTCAGCACACTTCCTGTGATAAGCCCCTGTTCCAGCTCCAGCCATATTCTGTCATTGACCCGGTGATAGGATGTGATGAACTCATCAGGAGATGCGGTATCTCCCATAAACAGGCGCAGTTCTTCCAACGCCTGAACCTCGGCTTTTCTGAAGTCCATCAGAGTGCCGTCTACATCGAAAATAATACTTTTGATTTCAGAACTCATGACCTCACTATAGAGGAGGGGAGGATTTTTGCAAAGATTTCAGGATTTGATTTCTACAGGAGTTTTCAGGTAATTGCGCTGACACATTTCAATAAGCTGCTGCCTGTTGGCCACTTCCAGCTTTTTGAAGATCTTATTCATATTCTGCTTGATGGAACCCTCACTGATTCCGATTTCTGCAGCCAGCTCCTTGTTGGTCATCCCTGTGTTATGACACAGAGCCCTGATCACAGACTCTTCTCTGTTGGTGATATTATAGTCCTTCAGATTAACTGGTTTCCAGACATCCTTGATCTGCCTGATCTCCTTTTTAAGTCTGTCTATCCGGGCTTCCTTCTTTTCAATAATAGACTTGTGGGAATCCACCTCTTCCAGAAGAAACTGCATCTCTTCTTCCTTGGATTCAAGGGTTTCCTTGAACCGTTTTTCCGCCCGGAGGATGCGGTTCAGCTCAGAGCTGTAGAGCATATAGGTAATGGTGAAGAACAGGATAAAGTACACCAGGTAGTTCAGACTCTTGCCCATGGGAGACTGGGTGTTCATGTGAATGGACAGCTCAAGTACCGCTGTTACAGAAACGGCAGTTCCAATCAGTTTAATGCGGGGACGGCGCTTGAGAAACCCGTATTTGTACAGCATGAGCACAGATAGTATTATAAATCCGTACCCGTTAAAAGCCTCATGGTCGTCCATAATGGCCAGAATCCCGTTCAGGTAGATAATAAGGATCTGAAGAATGCGGACAACAACATGATCGAAATTCCTTGTTACAAAAAACAGCAGGGCAAAAATCAGGAGCGGCAGAACCGTAGGCCTAATCAGGATCTTCTGATAGCTGTAGTCCTGGGCAACGAGAATCAGCACATTGTTCAGTGCAACAAGGAGTCCCGCAAGTGATATGACAAGGGAAATGTTTTTTTGTATTTTTAACTGTTCGTTTTTCACTTCTTTATTCGGACCAATAGCCAGGAAGCTGGGTCTCTACATCCATAATTTTATCAAGTTCAGCAGAATCAACACTCTTGATTTCTTTGATTAAGGTTTCCGCCATTCTATCAAAATTCCATACTCCTGTGTTAAGAGGATTGTATTTTCCATTCATAAAATCGTCTTTTTTATCAGATCGGAAGAGCGTCG
>JAQQAM010000190.1 GCA_028532905.1 Spirochaetales bacterium | reverse complement strand
AGATGGCTTTCCGGTTCATCCCGCCGGCCGCTGTTTTTCTGTAGTCTTCCGCCTCTTTAAAGGTCTCTTTCCAGTCAGGGGTGTTCATGTCCGCCACCTGTATAGGGTATTGAAAGCCCCGATGGCTTCCTCTTAAGTTATATGCAAGAATCAGGCCATCTGGTCCTTCACCCCGTTCAGGGGACCGCTGCCGGAGAAGAGGGCCCGCTTATTGACCGAACGGTATATTCTGCATCTGCCTTTTTACCTATTTGTACTAAAGGATATCTCTTCCTTCAGGCACTAACTTTGAAAATGATTGAATAATATGCCCGACATCGGGCAAAACTATGCCTTAAATGAGGTGTTTTCTCTCTCTTTTATAGAAAAAGACCGAATATTGGAGTATAAACAGTCTATGGCCAAGATCAGAATTGAAGAGAACTTCCGGAATCATCTTTTATCCAGTTACCCTCTGGAGGAAGAGGTTCTTGATCATCTGCTGGATGATCTGGGGGAATACTTTTCCGATGATCTGCCGGATTTTATCAGCCGCAGGCATCAGCAGCTTCAAAGAGAAGGACTGAAAAATACCGAGATCTACAAGCGGATTCAGAAAGAAATTGAAGAACGCCGCTTTACGGCAGGATCTTTAAGCATCCGCCAGATCAGAAGATCCATTTACGGCTGAACCGTCCATGACAAATAAACGAAAACCGGAGTGAGAATATGTGTGGAATCGTAGGATATCTGGGGAACAAGGAAGCCGTTCCCGTATTGCTGAGAGGTCTTAAACAGCTGGAGTACAGAGGGTACGACTCATCGGGAATCGGAGTGATTCACAGAAAGAAGATCAAGGTTGTCAAAGAGGAAGGAAAACTCTCCCGTCTGGAAGCCAAAATTTCCGAAAAACTCCCTTCTACCATCGGGATCGCCCACACCCGCTGGGCCACACACGGCGGTGTGACCACCGAAAATGCCCATCCTCACAGCGGACCCCAGGGCAAAGTGGCTGTTGTTCATAACGGCATCATCGATAATTATGCCATCCTGAAAAAAGAGATGGAAGCGAAAGGCAACAGCTTTGCCAGTGAAACCGATTCTGAAGTGGTTGCCCATCTGGTGGAATCCTATCTGGAATACGGCCCGGAAAAAGCTGTCTCCATGGCTCTGGACAGACTGGACGGAACCTACGGCATGCTGATTCTCTTTCAGGAGCATCCCGATATGATCATCGGCGCCCGCAACGGTTCTCCCCTTGTTGTGGGAATCGGTCAGAATGAGATGTTCCTGGCCTCCGATGCCATGGCTTTTGCCGGATACACCCAGCATGCCGTGTTTATCGAAGACGGTGAAATGGTGGTTCTCAATCCCAGTGAATACCGGGTTGTAAACCGTCAGAATATGCAGATTGACAAAGATGTGGAACAACTGGATCTGGATGTGGCAGGCATCGATAAACAGGGGTATGACCACTTCCTGCTCAAGGAGATCTTTGAACAGCCTGAATCGGTATTCCGCGCCATGGGAAGGGGCGGACGACTTCTGCCTGACTACGGAACCTCCCTTCTGGGAGGTCTCAATATGGATAAACGGGATTTTTATGATATCCGGAAAATCCATATCCTCGCCATGGGAACAGCCATGTATGCCGGAGAACTGGGCAAATATATCATAGAAGATCTGGCCCGTATTCCCGTTGAAGTCTCCGATGCCTCCGAGCTCTGCGGTATAAATCCCATTGTGGATAAAAATACCCTTTTTATCGCCATCAGCCAGTCCGGTGAAACCAGGGACACCATTGCCGCTGTTCAGGAAATCAAGCAGAAAGGGGGACGGGTCCTTGGTATCCTCAATGCCGTTGGTTCCACCCTGGCGCGCCTCACAGACGGCGGGGCCTATATCCATGCCGGATCAGAAATTTCAGTGGCCAGTACCAAGGCCTTCACCAGTCAGGTGACGGTTCTGGCCCTTCTGGCTCTCATGATCGGCCGGACCCGGGACATCTCCCTGAACAGGGGAAAAGAGCTGGTGAACGAGCTCCTGGCCCTCCCCGATAAAATCCAGAATATTCTGGATAAGGCCGAAGAGATTATACCCATGGCCGAAGAGCTCAAAGGCCACCATTCAGTGATGTATATGGGGCGGGGTATCAATTTTCCTGTGGCCATGGAAGCGGCTTTGAAGCTGAAGGAAGTCAGTTATATCCATGCCGAGGCCTACAGTGCCGGGTCTCTGAAGCACGGTCCTCTGGCTCTCATCTCCGAAGAAATTCCTTCCGTATTCATCTGTACCAGAGGAGACTATCAGGAGAAGACCATCAGCAATATTCAGGAAGTGCGGGCCCGGGACGGCCGGGTTCTGGTTATTTCAAATTATGAGGATGACAATCTGCGCAAGGTGGCGGACAAGCTCTTTGTGGTTCCCGATTCTGACCCTCTGCTGTCGCCCCTGCTGACCATTGTGCCCTGTCAGCTGCTGGGATACTACACCGCCCTGGCTCTGGGACGGGATATCGATCAGCCCCGGAATCTGGCCAAGTCGGTTACCACGGACTAAACTCTTTTCTTATCGGGCGGGTGCCGGTGCCCTCAGCACCGTCACCGGGCTCTCCGTTCCAATGCCTTTTTCCAGTCCTCTTCATCCGGCTCTGTCACCGCCGCCGGGAGGACAGGAGGCATTTCCTCTGCGATCCCTCCCTATAAATACACTGCCGAATCCAGATCAAGCTCAGCTTTTTCCTGCCATTCTTTTACAATATCCCTGAGCTGCATACAGTATGCGTCCTTCTCTGGCAATTGTACGTTCTATCGTTGGGAAACTACTTCGTTCCAGAAATTTTTGTTCGTATTCGACCATTATGTCACAGGGAACGTTCAAGAACTCATTTAATTCAATATAGAACTGTTCGATGACCGTTCGTATATTGGCAATCGAGTTGTCAACAAGAATCATAATATCAATGTCGCTATCCTGTTTCATTGAACCATTTGCATAGCTGCCGAATAATATGACCTTTTTAACATAATCATGTGAGGAAAAGATTTCTGTAATTTTTGCTAAATCACTCTGAGAAACCATATTTTGATTATAGCCGGTAAAAAAAACATTGCAACTGGAAAAAGGTGTATTGGAGGGTTTGAGTGTCAACCCAAACCCATCACAACCTCAACCCGGCATTCTTCTGCGGTGCACAGAGGCAGAACCTTCCCCTCAATCTTCTTCCCGTCCATAAGGATGCTTTTGATGCCCTTGCTCACTGAGTCCGGATTTTTCACCTCAATAATGTACAGGCAGCCCCTGAACTGTCTCCGGAGGGAAAACTCCTTCCAGCGGGTAGGGATGCAGGGATCTATTTCCAGCCCTTCCAGCCGGGGGCGGATGCCCAGAATGTGCTGCGTGGCCGCCCGGTACATCCAGGATGATGTGCCCGAGAGCCAGCTGTTCCGTCCCAGACCGAACTGGGGATGTTCATCCCCCAGAATGTTCTGGGCGTAGCAGTAGGGTTCACTCTCATAGACTTCCGTATCTTTAACAGCCGGGTTTATCTGATTGTAGTACTCAAAGGCTCTGTCTCCCCGGCCCATAATGGTTTCGGCAATGATCACCCAGGGATTGGAATGGAGGAAAATTCCCCCGTTCTCCTTGGCTCCCGGCGGATAGGTCGTGACCCCTCCGATTTCCGGATCATAGCCGTTGTAGCCGGGGGTGCTCAGCTTGATGCCGTGTTTTGTATTCAGCCGTTCCCTGACGGAATCAAGGGCTTTCAGGGCTCTGGGTTCGGGAGCAAAGCCGCTCATGACAGACCAGGACTGGGCATTGGTGAAGATTTGACCGGCGCTGTTTTTTCTGGAACCTACAGGATTCTGCCGGGCATCAAAATACCGGATATACCAGTCTCCGTCCCAGGCTGCGGTGTTGACCGCCTCACCCATCTCCCTGTGCCATGTTCTGTAGGTCTGTGCCTCCTCTATCCGGCCCAGATATTCCATAAGGGGAATCATCCTGTTCAGGGCAGTTCCATAGAGGTTGGCATTGAACACAGATTCGGCACCTGTTGGGAGGTTCACCGTATCATTCCAGTCGGCAAACCCCAGCAGGGGCAGACCGTGGGCTCCCAGGTCTGATCTGGTAAAGGCCAGGGATGCGGCCAGATGGTCCAGTACGGAAGGCGAGGATTCCTTGTCATCATACCAGGGAATGGGTTCTTTGAGGAAATCTGTGTCTCCTGTTTCGGCAATATAGTCGCATACAGCCAGGACAATCCACAGATGATCGTCTCCATAGTAATCGGGTCTGTCCTCCTCTTCCCGGGAGTCTCCTTCATTGGCTTCCATGGTCACAGGGTTGAACTGGTGCTTGGCAGACCCGTTCCGGCACTGCACGGAAAGGAGTTTCTTCAAAAGAGCCTTGCTTTCATCCGGGGCTCCTCCCAGGGCGGAGAGTACATCCTGGGAACTGTCCCGGAAGCCTATGCCTCTGGCACCGAGCCCCAGCTGATACAGAGAGAGATAGCGGGACCAGTTGAGGGTCATGTAACTCTGCCGGGGATTGTGGACATTGACCATGGCATTAAACTCGTCAGAGGGAGTGGTGACCTGCATAACATCCAGATAGCCCTTCCAGAACTCCTTTATCCTGGCAAAGGCTTGGTCCACATGATCAAAGTCTCTGAATTTTCTTATGGTCGGAAGTGAATCAGACAGACTGTCATCCTGCCCCAGAAGGGTGATGGTCCGGCGCTCCTGTCCCGGCTCCAGAACAGGGAGGGGAATCATCAGGGCGCTTATATTATTGCCTCTGTTGGCCTGAGTACAGGAGAGTTCATCCTCCGTAAGGGAGGCCGGAGCCTTCCAGCTGCCGTACCCTCTGTTTCCCAGAAAGGTCTCCCTGTCTGTTTCAAAGGAACTGAAGGCTCTGCAGGCGGTAAAATAGTTTTCTGCTTCCCCCTTCATCATAAAGGCATACTGGGAGACGATTCCCGGCTGCCCCTCTTCTTCGTGAAGACGGCACTGCATGGTCTGGGGAACCCAGTCGGCATTGGTAAACTGCTTCAGGGCATCAAAGTGGGTATATTCCACCACCGGAATCAGATCAAGGCGGACAGGGCGGTCTGTGGTGTTGGTGACTCTGATATCACGGACAACACAGTTTTCCCCCTGGGGGACAAAAACGGTTATCTCTGTCTTCAGACCGTAAAATTCTGTTATATAGCGGTTGTATCCCAGACCGACATGACATTCATAACTGTCCCATTCATCCATGGTCGGAGCCCAGAAGGGGGAAAATATCTTATATCCGGAATCTGTATGGAGTCTGATATAAAGGGTTTCTCCGTTCATATCCGAGGCGGGAAGCTGGGGGATGTATTTGACAATCCTGTTGATAGCCGGATCCTTGCGGCAGATCACGCCGCTTCCCAGCTGATCCACAAAGCCCCCGAAGTTCAGGGTTCCTATATAATTAATCCATTTGACCGGAGTCCGGGGATCGGTTATTACATACTCTCTGTTTGCATCATCAAAATATCCGTAGGCCATGTCTGCTCCTTGCCGCTGAGGTTTGTTTGATCTTCACACTAACTGCAGTGTACAGGCAGTTCCGGCGGGGGTCAAGAAAATGAGTCAGGACTTTACAGAATTAACTCTGCTTCCATGAGCCCTCTGACCGAATTGATCAGATAAATCCTTTGAGCCTTGGGCAGGTCTTCTTTCCTGATGACCTTTTCGGTCAACAGGCCCTGATCCAGCATTTTCTGCCTCATTGTGCCTGCCAGGAGGCCGGAACTGACAGGGGGAGTGCAGTGGGTCTCTCCCGTCACAACAACCACATTGGCAATACTGCTCTCTGTAATCTCTCCTCTTGTGTTCCAGAGAAGTACGTCGTCAAAACCGGACGCCTTCTCCCTGTGGGCCTGATAGACCTCCCGGGCTGTTGTTTTATGGTAGAGGAAGGGATTTGCAGGAGAAACAGGTTCTGCCGCCAGTTTTATTGTCCAGGGAGGAGTACTCCCGGATTCCGGCAGCGCGGCAGATTCCAGGGTAAGGTTCCCTTTTTTATCCAGCAGAAGGCGGACTTTCCGGGAAACGGGATTCCGGGAGAACGCGGCAGCCATACTGTCCAGGGCATCTTTTATTTCAGCCTGCTTAAAGGGGTAGTCAAAATAGACGGCGGAGTGTTCAAGACGGGCCAGATGTCTGTTCAGAAGGAAGAATCCCTCGTCCCGGCTCCATCTGATGGTTTCCAGCAGGGAGAACTCCCTGTTGTCTCTGTTGAGTATTTCTGTTTTTGTCAGGGATTCTTCGTATTCCCCCTCACTGCTTGAATCCCAGACCACGCCCCCTCCTGTTCCATACCGGGCTGTGCGGCTGCTCCGGGAAACAACAGCCGTCCGTATGGCCACATTGAACTGGGCTGTGCCGCCGGGGCCCCAGAAACCGATGGACCCTGTGTACAATCCCCTGGCTGTGGTCTCCTGTTCTTTTATGATTTCCATGGTTCTGTATTTTGGGGCCCCCGTTATGGAGGCACAGGGGAAGAGGTTCTCCAGAATTTCCGGAACAGAGGCTTCTGTTTCGGCCAGCACTTCCGTTGTCATCTGCCAGAGGGTGGGGTACTTTTCCAGTTCAAAGAGCCGGGGCACTCTGACCGTACCCTTTCGGGCAATCCGTCCCAGATCATTTCTGATCATATCCACAATCATCATATTTTCGGCCCTGTTTTTTTCACAGTGGTAGAGGGTGTCAGCCATTTGTCTGTCTTCCCGGGGGGTCATCCCCCGGGGTGCGGTTCCCTTCATGGGTCTGGTTTTGATCTTCTTCCCCTTGAGTGAGAAGAAGAGTTCAGGGGAGGCGGAAGCCACAGCTGTGTCTCCGTATTCCAGGTAGGCTCCGTATACGCCGCTCTGGGCCTTCTGCATCCGGCAGAACAGCTGCCAGGGATCACCCTCAAAGTCCGCTTCCAGTCTGTAGGTATAATTCACCTGGTAGGTATGCCCTTTTTGGATATAATCTTTGACCGCTGCAAACCCCTTGTTGTACTCCTCTCTGCTCACGGAAGGTGTCCAGCTGAGTCTGTTCTGAGGGGATAGGCGGGGTGAAAAATCCGGGTCATTCAGGATTTGGGGATTTTTATAAAGGGAAAACATCAGAAGGGGGATCTTATTCTCCTGCCGGGCCGTCAGGGCATCATCAAAAGCAGGAGAGGCATCATAGCTGATATAGCCGGCGGCATAAAGCTGTTCGCTGCAGACCCTCTTATGAATCTGCTCCAGAAGGGCCTTCACCTCACAGAGACTGTCTGTGCTGAGTGTCTCAACAGGATCTGTGAAATACAGCCAGTGCTGTGACTCTGCATCATGAATCAGGGCATCTCCCTGCTTTATCTGAATCATCCTTACTCCCATTCTGATTTTAATCCGAAAGGCAGGGCAAATGTATCATATTTGACAATCCTGAATCCATTCGTGAGGCCCATGTTTTTTTACTCTATTTAAAAGACGGAAACAACGATACTGCCGATATGAGGCCCCTCTATATTGTACCTGACAACTGCAGCTCAGCTCTTAATACCAGTGAAGGGAAGGGAGTCTACTTTTCTGTGCATGTTCCCGAAGACCTTCCCCTCCGAATCCTCTGCGGCAGGGCCTGTGTTCTTCTGTCCCGGGGGATGAATCCGGAAGAGGTTTACAGGGTTCTCGGTATTGAGGATGTCTCCCGGTTTGAGGACTGCTTTACCGCCTATAACGGGATGGGATGCCGGGAGTACGGACAATGGGCAGAGTCCCTATAAAAATAACTTGCCTTTTTAATGCTGTGTTTTATATAATGAATATAGTTAGAATTACCTAATTAGGGGATGCTCAATGGCAAAATTGAATAAAAAAATGTGCAAACTGGCTAAGGACGGCCTGAAGAAGAAACTGGAGGAGGATCTCTTTGCAGAGGTGGCCGCTCCCCGGTATATATGCAAAAAATGCCTGCGGGTCTCGACAGACAAAGATCTTCTGTGCAGTCCGAAAAGCCTGTCCTGAAAGAGGGTCAGGCTGTGTGGTAGGTACCAAAGAGCCTGCTGAAGAAGCGGTGAACCTTGTGTACCGATTCAACAGGTTCGGCATACAGAAAGACGCATTTTCCTGCAATGTAGGTGAGTCCCATCTCTTCACAGTAGGAGACGGCGTCATCAGACTGGGACCCCTGCTGCATCCATATTTTAGATATTCCCTTCTGGTGGGCTTCTTGTACTACAGACAGTGTTTTATCGGGCTTTACCGATGTGATCAGCGCTTCCACATCATCCGGAAGTTCTGAGGGTGCGGCGTAGCAGGGGACACCCTCGTATTCCTTCAGTTCCGGATGAAGGGGAAGAATATCCATCCCTTTGCCTTTTAGTTCTTTATAGAGGAGGCAACCGAACTTCTGAGGGTTCCGGGACACACCGGCCAGGGCAATCTTCTTAGATCCCAGAATGGCGTCTATCTCTTTTCTTCTGCTGTTTTCCTTTTTCATTCTTCTGTCTCCTTTTAGTTTGTGACTGCTTCAGTGGCAGCTGTCGTATCATCTGTGTAGATTCTTTTAATATTTCCGTAATGCACAGTGAAAGCCAGTGCTCCCGCCAGAACAAGTACAAGGGGAATCAGGCTCTTTGAATGCCGGCGGATTCTTTCTCCCGGAGAACCGCTTTTATCTTTAATAAGTGTTGAACGGATCAGGCAGCTTACACCGGCAATCAGAAAGCAGTAGAGTGTTGCCGCCGGGGCAAAGGTGCATACAGACCTGTAACCCGCAAGATTAGGGTAGGAGGCTGCCTCTCTGGGAAGCAGAGTCAGAAGGCCTCCGGCTGTTGCCGTAATTGTCAGTCCCATAAGGGCGAAGTAGGCTTTTCCGAACATAGTCAAATTCTCCTGATTGGATTCTCCTGATTGAAATGATTTCGTTCTGGAATAATAAAAAGATGTTCTATATTAACCTGTCGGACTTACAGATGTAAAGAAACAGTTTTTCCTGTTCGATAAAATATGATTTTTGATTATACTATAGGAAGACTTGATATATATAAAACAATGAATGCAGACAGTACGGAAGCGTACGGGATTCTGTCTTTCAACAGGAGTGAATATGGATAATTTTATTTTCAGAAATCCGACAAAAATATACTTTGGAAAGGGAATGGAAGAAAAATGCGGCGAAGCCGTTTCCGATTTCAGCAAAAAGGTGCTTCTTCATTACGGAGGAGGTTCCATCAAAAAAACTGGCCTTTATGACAGAGTTATCGCGTCCCTTGAAAAAGCCGGAGTCCAGTGGGTGGAACTGCCGGGAGTCAAGCCCAATCCCCGCCTATCCCTTGTGTATGAAGGAATCAGAATCTGCCGGAAAGAGGATATTGATTTCATCCTGGCCGTGGGCGGCGGATCGGTCATCGATTCGGCCAAGGCTATTGCCGCCGGTGTCCCCTATGAGGGAGATGTGTGGGATTTCTATGAGGGCAAAGCTGTTCCCTCGGAAGTAATCGGAATCGGAACCATCCTGACCATTCCAGCCGCTGGAAGCGAATCCAGCTCGGGTACGGTTATTACAAAAGAAGAGGGACAGCTGAAAAGACCCTTCGGTTCAGAACTGCTGTATCCTGATTTCTCCATTCTTAATCCGGAACTGGCCATGACCCTGCCTCCTTTTCAGAGAGCCTGTGGAGTGGCGGATATGATGGCTCATCTCTTTGAGCGCTACTTTACCAATTCCCGTCCTGTTGAACTGACCGACAGAATGATAGAAGGGGCTTTGAAGACCATTATTCACAATGCTCCGAAAATCATGGGGGATGATGCGGACTACGATTCCTGGTCAGAGATCATGTGGTCCGGAACGGTGGCCCATAACGGCAGTCTCAACACGGGACGCCTGGGGGACTGGGGTTCTCACCAGATAGAGCATGAACTCAGCGGAATATATGATGTGGCCCATGGGGCGGGACTGGCTGTTGTGTTCCCCTCCTGGATGCGGTATGTGATGAATCACGATATAAAAAGATTTGTACAGATTGCCGTCAGGGTCTGGAATGTGGAGGCCGACTACTATTCGGATGAGGAAACCGCCGAAGCCGGAATCGTCGCCCTTGAAGCCTTCTGGCAGTCTCTGGGACTGGCCACCCGGCTGGAGGGACTGGGTATTCCGGCAGACAGACTGGAAGAGATGGCCGGTAAATGTGCCGGTGAAACAGATAATCCCCAGGGACAGTTTGTGAAACTCTATAAAAAGGATGTTCTGGCCATTCTGCAGGGTGCCTTATAGAGTAATCTTGTTCCGTCCCGATTCTTTAGCCCTGTAGAGAGCCTTGTCGGCTTTTGATATCAGGGCTTCAGGATCGGCCCCTTCATACACTTCTGATATACCGCCGGAGAAGGTTACCGTAAGCTTTTTGGAGGATACGATCCTGTTGGAGAAACTGATTCTCAATTTGTTTATCAGGGAAAAGGCATTTTCTCCGTCAGTACGGGGAAGTATGATCAGAAACTCTTCTCCCCCCCAGCGGGCTGTCATATCGACCTTCCGCAGTGATTTCTGCAGAAAGGACGCCGCCTCTTTCAGAACCTCATCTCCTGTATTGTGGCCATAGCTGTCATTGACTTTTTTATAATGATACAGTTCCATCTTGGAAACAGTATATACCGTTTTTTCTCTGTTTTAGCTGTTATGCAGATTATACTGATAGTTCAGAGA